>JAGGAJ010000100.1 GCA_017889845.1 Deltaproteobacteria bacterium | reverse complement strand
GCGGTGGAGGAGGGGATCGTCGCCGGCGGCGGCGTGGCCTACATCCGGGCCTCCGTCGTCCTGGACGGGATCAAGCTGGATCACGACCAGCAGGCGGGGGTGGACATCGTGCGAAAATCCCTCCCGGAGCCCGCGAAGCAGATCGCGATCAACGCCGGCCAGGACGGCGGCGTCATCGTCGACAAGATCCGGAGCGGCAAGGGGAACTTCGGCTTTAACGCGGCCACCGAGGAGTTCGAGGACCTGATCAAGGCGGGGATCCTCGACCCGACGAAGGTGACCCGCGTGGCGCTGCAGAACGCGGCGTCGGTCGCGGGCCTCCTGATCACCACCGAGTGCGCCATCGCCGAGAAGCCCGAAGAGAAGAAGGAGATGCCGCAGATGCCTCCGGGCGGCGGCGGGATGTATTAACCTGCGGGACCGCGCCCGCGGTTCGCTGAAACGGGCGCTCCCCGGGGGGCATCCATCCCCCCGGGGAGCGCTTGTCATTGAAGCCGGTCAGGGGAGGTGCGACGTGCCCATCTACGAGTACAAGTGCAGGAAGTGCGAGGGGGTCCTCGAGCGGATCCAGGGTTTGGGCGACAGACCCCTTTCGAAATGCCCCTCCTGCGGCGGGAAGCTGGAGCGGATGATGTCCCCGGGGGCGTTCGTCCTCAAGGGGAACGGCTTTTACGCCACGGACTACGCAGGCAAGGGGAAAAAGCCGGATTCGTGCCCCGCCGCTTCCGGGGGGGATGCCCCCGCGGCGTGCGGCGGTTGCCCGAAGGCCGCAGGACAGTAGCGCAAGGACTCCATCCGGCGGGGGCAACCTCATGTCCGCGAAACTGATCGACGGGAAGGCCATCGCCGCGTCCGTCCGCGCGGGGGTCCGGGAAAAGGTCGCGGAGCTGACGGCGCGCACGGGCGTGCGGCCGGGCCTGACCGTCGTCCTCGTGGGGGAAGACCCCGCATCCCGCATCTACGTACGCAACAAGGGGAAGGCGGCCGAGGAGGCGGGTATCGTGTCTCACCAGATCGACCTCCCCGCGTTCACCCCCGAGAAGGAACTGCTCGACCTCGTCGCGCGGCTGAACGCGGACGACGCCGTCCACGGCATCCTCGTCCAGCTGCCCCTTCCCGGCCACATCGGCGAGGCGAAGGTGATCGAGGCGATCGCGCCGGGGAAGGACGTGGACGGCTTCCACCCCATGAACGCGGGGCGCCTCTTCACGGGGGGCGTCTCGTTCCTGCCGTGCACCCCCTACGGGATCCTCACGATGCTCGACCACGAGAAGGTGGAACTGAAGGGGAAGCACGCCGTCGTGGTCGGCCGCAGCAACATCGTCGGGAAGCCGGCGGCCATGCTCCTGCTGTCGCGCCACGCGACCGTCACGATCTGCCACTCCCGCACGGTGGACCTCCCTTCCGTCGTGCGCACGGGGGACGTGGTGGTGGCGGCGGTGGGACGCGCGGAGATGATCCGGGGCTCCTGGATCCGGCCCGGGGCGGTGGTGATCGACGTCGGCATGAACCGCAACGCCGGGGGGAAGCTGTGCGGTGACGTCGCCTTCGACGAGGCGAAGGAAGTGGCGGGGGCCATCACGCCCGTCCCCGGCGGCGTGGGGCCGATGACGATCGCGATGCTCCTCCAGAACACCTACGAGGCGGCGCTCCGCCGGCCTGGGTCGGGATAGGCCGTGCGGCCCCCGGCGGACCGCAGGTTCTCCCGCGCCCACGTGTGGGCGTTGCGGGGAGAGCAGGGGGACGTCCGGGCCGGGCTCACCCACGTGCCGGGCGCGTTTCTCGGGGACGTGGTTTCCGTCGAGCTTCCCCCTCCGCGGACCGAGGTTTCCGCAGGGGAGCCGATCGGCCTGGTGGAGTCCTCCTCCACCGTGTTCGAACTCTTCTCCCCCCTCTCCGGCACCGTGGTGGACGTGAACGCGGAGGCCGAGGCCGCGCCCCGGAAAGTGACCGAGGACCCCTACGGCGAGGGATGGCTGCTGGATATACGGCCCTCCGACCCGGTGGAGCTCGACGGGCTTCTGGGGGCGGAGGAGTACGAACGGTTCGCCGGGGAGGGCTGATTTCAGCGCAGCCGCAGCGCGCCGCCGTGTATGTACAGGAAACGGCCCCGGATCTGCAGGCTGGGGATCTTGTATTCCGCGGGGATCGGGTCGAAGGGCGCTGCGATGCGGATCGAGCGGATCGCTTCGTCGTCCAGCATCTTGTGGCCCGAGCCCCGCACCAGCGCGACCGATTCCAGCTTCCCGCTCCGGGCGATCACGAAGTCCACCGTCAGTTCCCCCTCGATCCCCGCCACGGCGGCCTCGTACGGGTATTGCCACACGAGCTCGATCTTCCGCTTGATCGACGCGAAGTAGGAGATGTACTGGATCTCCGGTGCGTTCAGCGGAGTCAGCCGGAAGCCGCCCCCGGCCTCCTCGGTGACCCCCTCCTTCCCGGCGGGCTTCCCGCCGGTTCCCACGGCGCTCCCGGAGGTCCCTCCTTCCCCGCGACCGCCCGGTTCCTGCCGGGCCATCACCATCTTCCCGAGCGATGGGGTCAGGTCGCGGAGCGAGCGGGTGGGCCCCGGCGCAGGCGCGCCCTGGCCTGCGGGCGCGGACGTACCTTCCCCGGCGGGTCCGGCCGGGGACGCTTCCCCTTTCGCCTGCCGGCCCGGTCCTTCCTTCTCCCCGGGCGCGACGGGCTCCTTCGGCTCCGGCGGAGGTTCCTCCTTCGGCCGTTGCGGCGGGAACGACTTCTCGGGCGGCAGGTCCGGCTTCACGGGGAGGTCCGGTACGCGTCCCTCGAGGACCCGCTCCGGCGGGGGTTCCGGCTTCGCCTCCCTGGGCTCCGGGGGGCGCGCGGGTTGGGCCTTCCGGCCCTGGATGACACCCGGCCGCGGGGGAAGGAAATCGGTGGACCGGGGAATGTCCGCCAGGTCGACCACCATGACCTCCTCGGGGCGGGGCGCCACGGCGGGAAACAGGTACGCCAGCACGAGGACGAGGATATGCAACAGCACGGAGAAGACCGTGCAGGTGAGGAGCAGCCGGCGCGGAGGCATAACGTATAATTATAGCAGCGCCGGACCCAGGTCCGATTCTTCCGGGAGGCCAGCCGCCATCATCCCGATCCGTGACACGATCCCCTCCTCGCGCGTCCCCGTGGTCACGTATGCGCTGATCGCCGCCAACGTCCTCGTGTTTTTCTACCAGCTGTCGCTGGGGGAGGGGCTCCTCCCGTTCGTGGAGCGGTACGCGGTGGTCCCGGCGAGGCTGCTCGGGGGCGGTTTCCCACCCGCCCGGGAGCTGGTCACCCCCGTGACGGCCATGTTCCTCCATGCGGGATGGCTGCACATGCTGGGGAACATGCTCTACCTCTACATATTCGGGGACAACGTGGAGGACACCCTCGGGCACGGGGGGTACCTGGCCTTCTACCTCGCCTGCGGTGTGGCGTCCTTCGCCGTCCAGGTTTCCTTCCAGCCGGCCTCGGCGGTGCCCAACCTCGGCGCCTCCGGCGCGATCGCCGGCGTGCTCGGCGGATACTTCATCCGGTTCCCCCGCGCGCGCATCGTGACGCTGCTGCCGCTCCTCGTGATCTTCACGCTGGTGGAGATCCCCGCGGTCGTCTTCCTGGGTCTGTGGTTCCTCTTCCAGTTCCTCAGCGGCGCTGCTTCCCTTGGGCGGGCCTCCGCCACCGCGGGTGGAGTGGCGTGGTGGGCGCACATCGGCGGGTTCGTCGCCGGCGCGGTCATCATGATGGCGATCGGCGGGAGGGGCCGGGGCCGCCGTTTTCCGGCATAGCGCTTTCCCGACATAGCGCTTGACACGGGCGCACCGTTCGGGATTAATGGAAACAATCCGGAGGAGCTTCCAAACGGCGTATTCCCCGGTTTCCCGGGAACTGAAAAAACTTTCAGGAGGGCGGCAGATGACGAAGGCGGAACTGGTCGAGGCGGTTCGCGAGGGTGCGGGTATCGGCAAGGGGCAGGCGGAGGCGGCCGTCAACGCGTTCCTCGGCACGGTCACGAAGTGCCTGAAGAAGGGCGACAAGCTGACCCTCACCGGGTTCGGGACGTTCAGCGTCAGCAACCGCAAGGCCCGCATGGGGCGCAACCCCCAGACGGGGGAGGCCATCAAGATCAAGGCGGCAAAGGTCCCCAAGTTCTCCGCCGGCAAGGAGCTGAAGGAGTCGGTCGGCGGGAAGAAGAAGTAACACACCCTCGTTGCGGCTTCGTTAGATCTCGCGCCCTGGCCGACCCGAAACCGGCCGGGGCGTTTTTTTTGCGGAGGTGCCATGTTCCGGAAGATCCTTCTGCCCTCCGACTTCTCCGACTGCTCCGCGGAGGCGGCCCGTGCGGCGCGCCGGCTGGCCGGGATGTTCGGCTCCCGGCTGACGATCCTCCACGTGCTCGACGAGCCGGCTGCCCTGGACCCCATGTTCCGGGGTGAGGTGCCGCTGGAGCTGCTTCGCGGGCGGATGGAGCGGTATGCGCGGGAAGGGATGGAGGCGTTCGTGGCCGCCCATTTCCAGGGGGCGGAGAACGTGGAAACCCGGGTCGCCTCGGGGGTGCCGTACCGCGAGATCCTGCGGGAGGCGCGCGAGACCGGCGCGGACCTGATCGTCATCGGGACGCACGGACGCACGGGCGTCGAGCACGTGATCTTCGGCAGCACCGCGGAGAAGGTGGTCCGGATGGCGCCGTGCCCGGTCCTCACGATCCGCCAGGGCGGGAAGGAATTCGCTTACCCATAGCGCGTTTCAGCGCACGGAGGAGGTTCACACCATGACGATGATCGTCGACGTGCACGGAAGGCAGGTTCTGGACTCCCGGGGGAACCCGACCGTCGAGGTGGAGGTGCTCCTCGAGTCCGGGGCGGAAGGGCGCGCCATCGTCCCCTCCGGGGCCTCGACGGGGACCCGCGAGGCCGTGGAGCTGCGGGACGGCGACCCGAAGCGGTACCTCGGCAAGGGCGTCTCGAAGGCGGTGCAGAACGTCAACAAGGTGATCGCCCCGAAGCTCGTCGGGCACGACGCGGTCGAGCAGGTCCGGATCGACCGGCTCCTGATCGGACTGGACGGCACGGAGAACAAGGGGAAGCTCGGCGCCAACGCGATCCTGGGGGTTTCGATGGCGGTGGCCCGCGCCGCGGCGGACGCCTGCGGCCTGCCCCTGTACCGGTACCTGGGCGGCGTGGGGGGCTGCGCCCTCCCGGTCCCGATGATGAACATCCTGAACGGCGGCTCCCACGCGGACAACAACGTGGACATCCAGGAGTTCATGGCCATGCCCGTGGGGGCGAAGACGTTCTCCGACGCCCTCCGGATGGGGGTGGAGACGTTCCACAACCTGAAGAAGGTGCTCAAGGGGAAGAAGCTGAACACGAACGTCGGGGACGAGGGGGGGTTCGCCCCGTCGCTCCGGTCGAACGCCGAGGCGATCGAGGTGATCCTCGAGGCGATCACGCAGGCCGGGTACAAGCCGGGAAAGGACATCTGCATCGCCCTGGACGCCGCCGCCTCCGAATTCGGGGAGAAGGGAAAGTACGTCTTCCGGAAGTCGGACGGTTCGACGCGGGACGCGGCCCGGATGGTGAGGTTCTACGAGGACCTCTGCCGCCAGTACCCGGTCATCTCCATCGAGGACGGCTTCTCCGAGGATGACTGGGACGGCTGGAAGATGTTCACCCAGGCGATGGGGAAGAAGATCCAGATCGTGGGGGACGACGTCTTCGTGACCAATCCGAAGATCCTGAGGAAGGGGATCGAGAAGGGGGTGGCCAACTCGGTCCTCATCAAGCTGAACCAGATCGGGACGGTGACCGAGACCGTCGAGGCCATCGAGATGGCCAAGCGCGCGGGATGGACCGCCGTGGTGTCCCACCGGTCCGGCGAGACCGAGGACAGCACGATCTCGGACCTCGTGGTCGGCCTGTCGACGGGGCAGATCAAAACCGGCTCGGCGTCGCGCACCGACCGGATGGCGAAGTACAACCAGCTGCTGCGGATCGAGGAGGAACTGGGGGGAGCAGCCCGGTTCGACGGACGGGGAGTGTTCTATAATATCTGAGATGAAACGGACTCTTGTCGCGCTGATCATCATGGACGGGTGGGGCTACCGCGAGGAAACGGAAGGGAACGCGGTGGCGCTGGCCGACACCCCGTTCTTCGACAGCCTGTGGGCCGGGTTCCCCCGGGCGCTCCTGCATGCCTCCGAGGAGCGGGTCGGGCTTCCGGCGGGGCAGATGGGCAACTCCGAGGTGGGGCACCTGAATCTCGGCGCGGGCCGGGTCGTCTACCAGGACCTCGTCCGGATATCGAAAGCCGTCCGCACGGGGGAGTTCTACCGGAACCCGGTCCTCTGCGCCGCCGTGGATGCTGCGCGGGATCGCGGGAAGGCGCTGCACCTGATCGGCCTCCTCTCGGACGGCGGAGTCCACTCCCTCCACACCCACCTCTATGCCCTGCTCGGCATGGCGAAGGAGCGCGGCGTTCCGAGGGTGTTCGTCCACCCCCTCCTCGACGGCCGGGACACGCCCCCGCAAAGCGGGATCGGGCACCTGAAGGACCTCCTCGCAAAAGCCCGGGCGATCGGCGCGGGGGAGGTGGCCACGGTCATGGGGCGGTACCATGCGATGGACCGGGACAACCGGTGGGACCGTGTGGAGCGGGCGTACCGCGCGATGGTGCGGGGGGAGGGAAAGGAG
>JAGGAJ010000099.1 GCA_017889845.1 Deltaproteobacteria bacterium | reverse complement strand
TCCCACCGCCAGCGCCGGCCCCACCTTGTGTGCCACGAGGTTCAGCGGAAAGTTGAACGCGGAGATCGCGGAGACCACCCCGATCGGGCACCGCAGCCAGAATCCCATCCGTCCCTCCCCGGCGGTGCTGGCGTCCATCGGGACCGTCTCCCCGTGGATCCTCTTGGCCTCCTCGGCGGAGAACTGGAACGTCTCCACCGCCCGGAGCACCTCGCCCAGGGAGTATTTCCACGCCTTCCCGGCCTCGCGGCAGATGGTCGTCGCGATCTCCTCCTTGTGCCGGTCCAGCAGGTTCGCCGCCTTCTCGAGGATCCGGAACCGCCTGTGCGCAGGGAGCCGGGAGTACGCCGGAAACGCCGTGTGGGCCGCGCCGATCGCCTGGCTCACCATCTCCCGGGACGCCACCGGCACGGTCCCGAACGGTTCCCCGGTGTATTTGTCGATGACCGCGAGGATCTCCTTCCCCGCCACCCACTTCCCGTCGATGTACAGCCGGTGCGCCTTCGCCGCCGCTTCCGCCATCGCTTTCCCTCCTCCCGTTCGAATTTACCAGAGCCGCATGGACTCCTCGACGATGCGGGTCAGATCGGCCTTCGTCACCGGCCGGGGGCTTCCCACGAGGAGCCGCTGCTGCTTCAAACCCCCTTCGACCAGCGCGGGGATGTCCGCGTCCGAATAGCCGATCGCGGAAAGCCCGTTCGGGGCGTCGATGTCCCTCATCAACCCGATGAACGCATCCGGCAGTCGTTTCGCTGCCTCCATCTCCGTAAGCCCCGCCGTGTTCACACCCAGCAGCGAGGCGATGCGCGCATGCCTCCCGGGGTTGCTGGGCGCCGTGAACCGGAAATTCGCCGCCGCGGTGAGGGCGACCGACAGCCCGTGCGGCACCATCGGCTCCTTCGTGTCGTATCCCGGGGGGATCCACTTCTTCACCATCCCCGCGATCGGGTACGCCAGCGCGTGGGGGATGTGCACCCCGGCGTTGCCGAACCCGATGCCGGCGAAGGTGGCCGCCATTGCCATATGGCTCTTCGCCTCCACGTCCGTGCCGTTGTAGTACGCCCGCCGCAGATATTTCCCCACCCACTCGATCGCCTTCTCGCTCCAGAGGTCGGCGATCGGGTTGGCCCCGATGTACGGGGGCCGCAGGGACGGGTCTTTCGGTTTCGGCCGCACGTCGAACGGCTTGATGGTGAACGACTCCGCCGCGTGCGTGAGGACGTCCAGGCCGGTCCCCGCGGTAACCGTCGGCGGGGCCGACAGGGAGTTCAGCGGGTCCACGAGGGCCACCGTCGGCCGGATGTGCTGATGCGAGATGCCGGTCTTCAGGTGGAGGTCCAGGAAGTCCATGACGATGACGGTGGTCGTTTCGCTGCCGGACCCGGAGGTCGTCGGCAGGGCGACCAGCGGCTTCAATGGCCCCGGGACGGGCTTCCCCTTTCCGATCGGAGCATTGACGTACTCCAGCAGGTCGGCGGGCCAGGTGCTGTAGAGGTTCACGGCCTTCGCGGTATCGAGGGTGCTGCCTCCGCCCAGGGCGACGATGGCGTCGAACTCCATCCCCGCCACCTTCCGGATCGCCTGGAGCATCGACCGGTCCGTGGGCTCGCAGCGCACCGCGTCGAAGATCGCGAGGGCGATCTTCTCCCGCTCGATGATCCCCTTCACCCGGTCCACCAGACCGTGCTCCCGGAGGCGCCGGTCCGTCACGAGGAGGACCTTCTTCGCCCCCAGGATCTTCAGCTCGTATCCCAGCTCCTCCGTCGCCCCGAGGCCGAATTTGAGCTTTGCCATCGTCAGGGGGATGATGGTCTCCAGCTCGACGCCCAATTGGCACCTCCTCCCCGGCCTAAACCGCCAGGTACCGTTTCTGGACGGCCTCGTCGTTCCGGAACCCTTCGATGTCGTTCCGGTAGCGGATCGCCCCGTTGTCGATGATGAACACGCGGTCGGAGACCTTCGCGGCGAACTTCACGTTCTGCTCGGAGAGGAGGATGGTGGTTCCCATCTCCTTCAGCCGGAGGATCATCTCCTTGAGGGCGATGACCACGACGGGGGCCAGCCCCTCCGTCGGCTCGTCCAGCAGGACCAGTTCGGGATTTCCCATGAGCGTGCGCCCGATCGTCAGCATCTGCTGCTCCCCGCCGCTCAACTGTCCCCCCGGCTTCCGGTCGTACTTCTCCAGCACGGGGAAGAGCCCGTAGATCCTGTCGACGCTCCACCCGTCCGCACGGCGGATGCCGGAGGAGCGGCCGATCTCGAGGTTCTCCCGGACGGTCAGCTCCGGGAAGATCTGGCGGTCCTCCGGCACGTACCCGATCCCCATCCGCGCCTTGGCGTGTACCTTGAGGCGGGTGACGTCCTTCCCGTGGAAGAGGACGGTCCCCGCGCGCGGGAGGGAAAGGCCCATGACGGAGCGGAAGGTAGTGCTCTTCCCCGCGCCGTTCCTCCCCATGAGGCAGACCACCTCCCCCCGATCGACGTCCAGGGAAACGCCGAAGAGGACGTGGCTCGTCCCGTAATAGGTGTGGACGTCCTTCAATTCGAGGATCATTCGACGATTTCCTCCCCGAGGTACGCCGTGATGACCTCGCGGTTCCGGGAGATCTCGGCCGGAGTCCCTTCCGCCAGCAGGACGCCCTGGTTGAGGACCCGGATCCATTCGGAGATCCCGAAGACGACGTCCATGTCGTGCTCGATGAACAGGAGCGTGAGCGCCTTCTCTTTCCAGACCCTCCGGATGAGGTCCACCGTGGTCGCCCGCTCTTCGGGCGACATGCCCGCCATCGGCTCGTCGAGCATCACGAGCTCCGGGTTGAGCGCGAGCGCAACGGCGATGTCGAGCCGCTTCTGGTCCCCGTGGGGGAGGGAACCCGCCATCTCCCCCGCCTTCCCGGCCAGGGAGAGGGTCGAAAGGACCTCCAACGCCTCCTGCACCGCGTCGCCATGGGCCGTCGCCCTGCGGAACATCCGGGCGGTCTTCCTCTCCCGGGAGAGCACGGTGACCAGCACGTTCTCCAGGACGGTCCGCTCCTTGAAGATGCTCGTGATCTGGAACGACCTCCCGATCCCTTTCCGGGCGATGTCGGCGGGCGATTGCCCGTCGATCCGTTCCCCCTTGAACAGGACCTCTCCCCCGTCGGGGACGAGCTTCCCCGTGATCAGGTTGAACAGCGTCGTCTTCCCCGCCCCGTTGGGGCCGATGATCGCGCTGAGCTCTCCCCGCCGGAGCGAGAAACTCACGTCGTTGGCGACCTTCAAGCCCCCGAACGCCTTCGACAGGCGGCGGACCTCAAGGACGGGCGGCGGTGTCTGCGTGTTCTCCATGCTTTCTCCAGTGCGAGACCCAGGTGTGGATCGTCCCGATGACCCCCCGTGGGAAGAAAATGACGATCGCCAGCATGATGCCGCCGATCCAGATCTCCCAGAACTCGGTGTATTTGCCGATCATGTCTTCGATGAAGACGATGACCGCGGCGCCCATGAGCGGACCGAAGAAGGAGGATACCCCCCCGAGGATGCTCATGAGGATGACCTCGCCCGACTTGGTCCAGTGGAGCATGTCGGGGTGGATGGAATGCTGGTACCCGGCGAACAGCCCCCCGGCCAGCGCGGCGAAGACCCCGGAAAGAACCATCGCCGACAGCTGGTACCGACGGACCTTCACGCCCAGGAAACCGACGCGCTCGGGATTCTCCCGGATCGACTGCAGCACCGCCCCGAAGGGGGAGTCCACGATCCGCCGGATCAGCCAGAAGGAGAGGAAGACGATGGCCATGGTGAAGTAGTAGTAGCGGAGGGGGGTGCGGAGGGCGTCCGGCATGGGGATCCCTTGGATGCCGTTGTCCCCCCCCGTGAAGGCGTACCACTTGAAGACGATCCCCCAGACCATCTCGGCGAAGGCCAGCGTGAGCATCGTGAAGTAGACCCCCGAGAGCCGGATGCACAGCGGCCCGAGGATCAGCGCGAGCGCCCCTCCCGCCACCATCGTGGCCGGCAGCGCCACCCAGAACGGCGCCACGCCCTTCGAGAGGAGCAACCCCACCGTGTACGCGCCGACGCCGTAGTACGCCGCCTGGCCGAACGAGAGCATGCCGGTGACGCCGTAGAGCAGGTTGAATCCCATGGCGAACAGCCCCATCACCAGGATCTCGTTCCCCATGTTCACGAAATGTTTCTTCCCGAGCAGAGGAACGGCGGCGAACAGGACGAGGGCGGCTCCCCACTGCGCCCAATCGCTCCACCGGCGTTTCGCGTCCGTCCGGTCGCCCCTCACCGCGCGTTCCCCTTCTTCATCAGCAATCCCTCCGGCCGGAAGACCAGCACCAGGGCCATGACGGCGTAGCTGAACAGGATGGCCCACTGGGGGAGGAACAGGATTCCGAAGGCGGTGACCTCCCCGATGACGAGGGCACCTACCAGCGCCCCCCAGAAATTCCCCAGCCCCCCGATGACCACGACGATCAGCGAGCCGATGATCACCTCGATGCCCGCCCCCGGCGTGACGGTGCGGACCGGCGCGGCGATCGCGCCGCTCAGTCCCCCCAGGGCGGTGGCCAGCCCGAAGACCAGGGAGAGGGTCAGGGGGACGTTCACGCCCAGGGACGAGGCCATTTCCCGGTTGGAGGAGATCGCCCGCAGGTTCCTCCCGAACCGGGTCTTCCGGATCGCCGCCCACATCCCGACCGCCACGGCCAGCCCGATGGCGATCACCACCAGATCGTACCGCGGCATCGTGACCTCGCCGACCGAGAGAGGACCGGCCAGCGCTTCGGGCTTGGAGATCGACTTGTAGTCGGTCCCCCAGATCATCTTGACCACGTCGTCCAGGATGAGGATGAAGCTGTAGGTGAGCAGGATCTGGAACCCCGCCTCCCCGGACCGCCCGTAGATCCGGCGAAGGAAGAAATACTCCATCAGCACGCCCGCCGCGCCCGCCCCGAGGGACGCGAGGAGAACCCCGGCCCAGAATCCCACTCCGGACACCGCCACCACCTGGTAGGCGAAGTAGGCGCCCAGCAGGTAGAACGACCCGTGGGCGAAGTTGAAGACGTTGACCACCCCGAAGATCAGGGTGAGCCCGGAGGCGACGAGGAACAGGGTCATCGCCGAGGTGAGTCCGCTGATGAACTGCGCGACGATCAGGCTGCTGTCCAGGGTGTTTCCCGCCCTTTCCCGGATTGCCCGCGCCCCCTCCGCCCCTTGCCGGGCGGAGGGGGCCAACGATCCCGCGTTCCCCGCGTGCTACTTCTTGACCGCCTTCCGGGCGGCTTCGATCTCCTCCACGGAGGGGATGATGTCCTCGGCCTTGAAGACCTTCCAGTTGCCGAGCATCATGGTCGCGGGAGGGAAGCTCTTGTCGGGAACCGTCTCTCCGATCGCCTGCACCTGGACGATCTGGTGGTCGATCGGCCGCATGTACGACATGAAGCCTTCCGGATCCTCCGGCAGCTTGAACTTCAGTTTCTCCATCACGGCGACCAGCTTGTCCGGATCTTCCGCCGTTCCGGCCTGGCGCACGCCCTCCGCGATGAAGTAGACGCCCGCGTAGGCCCCTTCCGCGGCGTAGGACGGGTACCGCCCCGTCTTCGCCTTGAAATTGTCGACGAACTCCTTGTTCAGCTTCGTGTCGGGCCAGTTCAAGTGGTGCCGGGCGGAGAGGACCAGCCCCCCGGGAAGGCCGGTGGGCATCGCCTCGAGCAGTTCGTAGTTCCCCCCCGCGTCGTAGTTGTAGAACTTCATCTTGTCGAACAGCTTGTACGGAAGCGCCTGCTTGATGAACGCCACGGTGTCGCCGCCCCAGAACGTCGTGACGAGCACGTCGGGCTTGGCGTTCAGGATCGCCGTAATGTAGGGGGTGTAATCCGGCTCGAACAGTTTCGGCCACGCCTGCCCCACGAGCTGGACGTCGGTCCGCTTCTTCCCGAGCAGCATCCAGAAGTCTTCCCATGTGCGGTGGCCGTACTCGTAGTCGGGCCCGATGACGTAATACTTCTTCCAATCCTTCTTGTCCTTCGCGTAAAGCGCCGCGGCGGCGGCGGACTGGTACGTGTTGTTCGAGACGCGGAAGTAGTACGGCTGGAACTTCTCCGTGGTGAGCGCCGTCGAGGCGTGATCGGTCCCCACGAAGATCACCTTGTTCTCCTTGGACACCTCGGTCACCGCGAGCCCCACGGCGCTGCTGACCACGCCCATCAGGAAGTTGACCTTGTCCTCCGTGATGTACCGCTTGGCCACCTTGATCGAGTACGCGGGGTTGGCCTTGGAGTCATTGAAGATGATGTCGATCATCCGGCCGTTGACCCCCCCCTTCGCGTTGATCTCGTTCATCGCGATTTCCGCCGCGGACACCGAGTCGATCCCGTACCGTCCCGCGCGCCCCGTCATCGGGTACATCGCCCCGATGACGATCTTCTCCGCCGCCAAGGCCACATCCGCCCCGCAGAGCAGGAGCGCGAACCCCAGCGCCAATCCCTTTGCCCACATCCCGCATGACCGATCCATGTTCCCCCTCCTCCTCGTGTGGTTTAGTGCCCTTCCTTCTTCTCCGGACCGCCCTTGAGCCCGATCACCTTCTTTGCCTGGCGCGTCTTCTCCGGCAGGTCCGCCTGTCGCAGCATCACGATCCGCTGCGCCTGCGGGGAGCCCGCCCCGTGCAGCGCCTCGACCAGCGTGGACACCGACGTCATCCCCTCGATGTACCGGCACA
>JAGGAJ010000098.1 GCA_017889845.1 Deltaproteobacteria bacterium | reverse complement strand
CGGCATCCGCTCGTCGATCAGGGCGATGGGCCCGTGCTTCATCTCCCCGGCGGGGTACCCCTCCGCGTGGATGTAGGAGATCTCCTTCAGCTTGAGCGCGCCCTCCAGGGCGATGGGGTACGAGATGCCGCGTCCCAGGTACAGGAAGTCGCGGGCGTCCTTGTATTTCCTCGCGATCGCCGCGATCTCCTCCTCGCGCTTGAGGTACTCCTCGATCTTGCGGGGCAGCTCGGACAGCTCGATCAGGTGCATCGAGATCTCCCGGGGGGACAGGATCCCGCGCGCCTGCGCCAGGTGCAGCGCCATGAGGTAGAGCGCCACCAGCTGGGTAATGAACGCCTTCGTGGATGCCACGCCGATCTCGGGCCCCGCGTGGGTGTAGATGACCCCGTCGGACTCCCGCGCGATCGTGGAGGCCACGACGTTGCAGATGGATATCGACGTCGCCCCCTTGGCCTTCGCCTCCCGCATCCCCGCCAGCGTGTCCGCCGTCTCGCCCGACTGGGAGATGGGGACGCAGAGGGTCCCCTCCTCCACCACCGGGTCGCGGTACCGGTATTCCGACCCGAGATCCACCTCCACGGGGATCCGGGCGAGCCCCTCGATCATGAACTTCCCCACGAGCCCAGCGTGCCACGACGTCCCGCAGGCGACGACGACGACCTTCTTCAGGGAGGAGAGCTGCCCTCCGGTCAACGGCAGGGTCTCGAAGAACACCTCCCCCTCCTCGGGAAGCATGCGGCCTGCGAGGGTATCGAGGATCGCCCGCGGCTGCTCGTGGATCTCCTTCAGCATGAAGTGGCGGTATCCCCCCTTCTCCGCCATCACGGGTGACCAGTCGATCCGCTGCGGGGCGCGCGTGCGGGGCTTGCCGTGGAAATCCGTGACCCGGATCCCCTTCGGGGTGGCCACCACCATCTCCCCGTCCTCGAGGAACAGGACGTCCCGGGTGTGGGTCAGGAAGGCCGTCAGGTCGGAAGCGAGGAAATATTCGCCCTGGCCCAGCCCGACCACCATGGGGCAGTTCAGGCGCACCCCGACCACCGTCCCGGGCTCCGCGTCCGACACCGCGAGGAACGCGTACGACCCGCGCAGCTGGGAAACCGCCTTCCGGACCGCGTCCGAAAGCGGCATCCCCGCCGTCACGTGCTCGTCCAGCAGGTGGGAAATCACCTCCGTGTCCGTCTCGGAGGAGAAGACGCGCCCTTTCCCCAGAAGCCGCTCCTTCAGCGTCCGGTGGTTCTCCACGATCCCGTTGTGGATGACCGCCACGTGCCCCGCGCGGTGAGGGTGGGCGTTCTCGTCGGACGGGCGGCCGTGGGTCGCCCAGCGCGTGTGGCCCACGCCGCACGTGCCGGCGACCGGATGCTTCGCGATGAGCTCGGTCAGCCGCGCGATCTTCCCCTCGGATTTGCGGATCGCGATGTCCCCGTCCGTGAGGACGGCGATCCCGGCCGAGTCGTACCCGCGGTACTCCAGCCGCCGCAGGCCGTCCACCAGGACCTCCACGCACGGGTTGGGGCCGGTGTATCCCACGATGCCGCACATCTCACTTCCCCTCCTTTTTCACCGCGGGAACCGCAAGACCCGCCTTCTTCAGCAGCTCCGGCTTTTTCCGGGCCACCCAGAAGTCGAACACCTTCTGCTCGGCACGGCACAGCGCCAGCGCATACGGGGGCACGTTCTCCGTGATCGTCGACCCCGCCCCGATCAGCGCTCCCTTCCCCACGGTCAGGGGAGCGACCAGCATCGTGTCGCTCCCGACGAACACCCCGTCGCCCAGGACGGTTCGGTGCTTGGCGATCCCGTCGTAGTTGCAGGTGATCGTCCCCGCCCCCACGTTGACCTTCTTCCCCACCACCGCGTCCCCGAGGTAGGCGAGATGGTTCGCCTTCGATCCCTTGCCGATCCGGCTCTTCTTGACCTCCACGAAGTTGCCGATGTGGGCCCCCTCGCCGATGTCCGATTCCGGGCGCAGGTGGGAGAACGGCCCGATGATGGCGCGGTTCCGCACGCGCGAGGACGTCATCACGCAGTACGGTTTCAGGTGGGCTCCGTCGCCGAGGACGCAGTCCTCCACGACGCACCCGGTCTGGATCCGGACCCCCCGGCCGACCCGGGTCTTCCCGAGGAGGAGCACCCCCGGCTCGAGGACCGAGTCCTGACCGACCGACACCCCCGGCTCGACGTAGGTCCTCGACGGATCGATCACCGTCACGCCGGACGCCATGAGCTCGTCGATCGTCCTTCGCAGGACGATTCCCGTCGCCTCCGCCAGCTCTCGCCGCGAGTTGATCCCCCGCACCTCGTCGGGGTCCGCGGCCGCCAGCGGGACCACGCACGTCCCCTCGGCGAGGGCCTCGAGGACGAGGTCCGTGAGGTAGAACTCCCGCTGGGCGTTCACGTCGGAGAGGCGCGGCAGCCCCTTCTCGAGGAAGGCCCGGTCGAAGGCGTACGTCCCGGAGTTCACCTCCCGGATCTTGCGGGTGGCGGCGTCCGCGTCCTTCTCTTCCACGATCTTCGCCACCGATCCGTCCGGGTTGCGCACGATCCGTCCGTACCCTGCGGGGTCGTCGAGGATGCCGGTGAGAACGGACGCAGCGGCCCCCCTCCGCCGGCGCGACGCGAGGAGCGACCGGATCGTGGCGGGCCGGATGAGGGGGGCGTCCCCGCAAAGGACCACCACCTCCTTCGCCCCCGCGGACAGTTCCGCCAGCCCGCACCGGGCAGCGTCGCCGGTGCCGAACTGGCTCTCCTGGATCGCCACCTTCCCGCCGAACGCCTCGACGGTGGGAAGGATCTTGTCCCGGCCGTACCCGAGGACGAAGACCATCTCGCGGATCCCCGCCGAGCGGGCGGCCTGCGCCACGTGCCACACCACGGGCTTCCCGAGGACGGGGAGCGCCACCTTCGGGAGAGAGGACTTCATCCTTTTCCCCTGCCCCGCGGCCAGGATGATCGCGGAAATCCCTTTCATGTACGCCCCCTTTGCGCCGGTGGTACAATAAGGCGCCGGACCGGCCGGTTTGGGACAAGTCTACAAGGTTTCCGCCGGGGAAGGAAGGGAACGCAAAGGCATGGACGACGCGAAGGCGTTGCTGGACCAGCTGGAGGCGGCCCTCGCCGACCTGAAGCACCAGTACGACCTGTTCTTCGGCGGGAAGCGGCGCGGCGAGCCGACGAAGGAGAGGAAGGGACTCGAGACGAAGCTCCTGGTGTGGAGCCGCAGGGCGATCGTCAACAACGCGGATCAGCTGCGGTTCAACAACATCTCCGGCAGGTTCTGGGCGTACGCCAACCTCTGGTCGCGGATGGTGCGCGACCTGGAGGAGGGGCGGCTCCGGCGGGACCCTGTGGGCACCGTCGCGCGGGTCGGCGAGGAACCGGTGGACCGGGAGCACCTGGAGCGGGTGACGGCGGAGCTGATGGAAGCGCGCCGCTCCTGCGGCGTCGGCGGGGACGATTCGGAAGGGCCCTCGCTCCGGGACACGCTCTACGCGCGGGCGCTGGAGATCTCGTCGTCCGCCGGCGGGAAGAAGGTGGAGTTCCGCGTCACCGTGGAGGAGGGGAAACCGAAGATCAAGGCGGTGCTACGGTAGGAACCGCGGGTGCTACTCCCCTGCGGCCATCCGCACCATCGCCCGCTGCAGGGCCGCGTACGCTTTCGCGTACGTCTCGTCGTCCAGCGACAGCTCCTTGAGTGCCGCCTCGGCGCGTTCCCGGGCGCGGCGGGCGCGCTCGACGTCGATCTCCTCCGCGCGTTCCGCCGTGTCGGCCATCACCACGACCCGCTCCGGCGTCACCTCGGCGTACCCGCCGCCCAGGGCGATCCGGCGGGTCTCGCTCCCCTTGCGGTACCGGAGCACGCCGATGTTCAGGATCGCCAGGTACTGGGTGTGCTCGGGGAGGACCCCGAACTCCCCCTCGTAGCCGGGCAGGATCACCTCGTCCACCTCCTCCGAGAGTAGGAGGCGCTCGGGGGTGACCAGCTCGAGCCGGATCGTCGATGCCATATTCGTGGTTCTCCCGTTACACCGTGGCGAGCAGCTTCTTGCCCTTCTCGATCGCTTCCTCGATCGTCCCGACCATGTAGAACGCCTGCTCGGGGAGGTCGTCGTGCTTCCCCTCGACGATCTCCTGGAACGACCGGATCGTGTCCTCGAGGCGGACGTATTTGCCCGGGATGCCGGTGAACTGCTCGGCCACGAAGAACGGCTGGGAGAGGAACCGCTGGATCTTCCGCGCCCGGGCGACGAGGATCTTGTCGTCTTCCGAGAGCTCGTCCATGCCGAGGATCGCGATGATGTCCTGCAGGTCCTTGTACCGCTGGAGGACTTTCTGGACCGCGCGGGCGACGGTGTAGTGGTCCTCGCCCAGGACCAGCGGCGACAGGATCCGCGACGTCGAGTCGAGGGGGTCCACCGCCGGATAGATCCCGAGCTCCGCGATCTGGCGGGAGAGGACGGTGGTGGCGTCCAGGTGCGAGAACGCCGTCGCCGGGGCCGGGTCGGTGAGGTCGTCCGCGGGGACGTAGATCGCCTGGACCGACGTGATCGACCCTTTCTTGGTCGAGGTGATCCGTTCCTGCAGGTTCCCCATCTCGGTGGACAGGGTCGGCTGGTAGCCGACCGCCGAGGGGATGCGGCCCAGGAGCGCCGACACCTCTGATCCCGCCTGGGTGAACCGGAAGATGTTGTCGATGAACAGGAGCACGTCCTGCCCCTCCTCGTCGCGGAAATATTCCGCGGCGGTGAGGGCGGACAGCCCCACCCGGGCGCGCGCGCCGGGCGGCTCGTTCATCTGGCCGTACACCAGGCACGCCTTCTCGAGGACCTTGGACTCCTTCATCTCGAGCCACAGGTCGTTCCCCTCGCGGGTCCGCTCCCCCACGCCCCCGAACACGGAGTAGCCGCCGTGCTCGATGGCGATGTTGTGGATCAGCTCCATGATGACGACGGTCTTTCCCACGCCCGCGCCGCCGAAGAGGCCGACCTTGCCGCCCTTGGAATAGGGGGCGAGGAGGTCGACGACCTTGATCCCCGTCTCGAGGATCTCGACCTTCGTGGACTGCTCGTCGAAGGAGGGGGCGGGGCGGTGGATCGGATACCGGACCTTGGTCTGGATGTCGCCCATCTCGTCGACGGGCTCCCCGACCACGTTCATGATCCGCCCCAGCGTCTCGGGGCCGACGGGGATGGTGATGGGCCCGCCGGTGTCGATCGCGTCCATGCCGCGGACGAGGCCGTCGGTGGAGTCCATCGCCACGCAGCGTACGACGCTGTCGCCCAGGTGCTGCGCCACCTCGACGACGAGGTTCCCCTCCCGGTCGCTGATGCTCGGGTTGCTGATCCGGATCGCGTTGTAGAGCGCGGGCAGATGCCCGGCCTCGAACCGGACGTCGACCACGGGGCCGATGACCTGGACGATCTTTCCCTTGTTCATGATCTCCCTTGTCCTCCTTGGCGATCCTTCGGAAAAAGCGGAACCGGGTACCCCTTACCCCTTCAGCGCCTCGGCGCCGCTGACGATCTCCGTGAGCTCGGTGGTGATCGACGCCTGCCGGGCGCGGTTCATCTGCAGCGTGAGCCGCGCGATCATCTCGACGGAGTTGTTCGTCGCCGAGTCCATGGCCGTCATCCGTGCGCCGTGCTCCCCCGCGACCGACTCGAGCAGCACGCGGAAGACCTGGGTCTCCACGTACTTCGGCAGCAGGCTCGCCAGGATTTCCTTCCTCCCCGGCTCGTAGAGGTAGTCGACGTCCGACGCGCCGGCCGCGCTCTCCAGCTCCACGGGGAAGAGCTTCTCGAACCGGGTCGTCTGGGAGATCGCGGACCGGAATTCGTTGAAGACGATCCGGACCTCGTCGAACTCCTCCGCGAGGAATCCCTCCACCAGGTCGTTCCCGATCGTCTCGGCGTGGTGGCGCGAGACGGCTCCCAGCACGCCGATGTACTCTTTCCGGATCGGGATCTCGCGGCGCCGGAAGAAGTCGCGCCCCTTCCGGCCCACGACGAACAGGGCGATCTCCTCGTACCGGTCGCGATGATCCTGGATGTACCGGTACGCCGCCCGGGTGAGCCCCGAGTTGAAGCTTCCGCACAGCCCGCGGTCGGAGGTGACCAGCAGCAGGGCGAGCTTCCGGGGCTCCCGCGCCGCCAGCAGCGGGTGGGCGTCCGCCCCCGCGCGACCGGCCACCGCCCCGACCACCTCCCGCATCTTCCGGGCGTAGGGGCGCGCGGCGGTGATGGCGTCCTGGGCGCGGCGCAGCTTCGCCGCGGACACCATCTTCATGGCCCGGGTGATCTGCTGGGTGCTCTTTACGCTGCCGATCCGCTTCCGGATCGCGCGGAGGTTCGCCATGGGTTATTCCTTGAAGACCCCCTTGAACTCCTCGAGCGCGGCGGAGAGCCTCCCCTTGAGGTCGTCCGTGATCTGCTTCTTGTCCCGGATCTCGTTGAGGAGCGCCCCATGCCTGTCCTTCATGTAGGAGAACAGTTCCGTCTCGAACCGTCCGAGGGAGCCGACCTCGAACCCGTCGACGTAGCCGTTCGTCGCGGCGAAGATCGTCACGACCTGCTGCTCGACGGGCTGCGGCTGATACTGCGCCTGCTTGAGGATCTCCGTCAGGCGCGCCCCGCGGGCCAGCTGCATCTGCGTGGCCTTGTCCAGGTCGGAGCCGAACTGGGCGAAGGCCGCCATCTCGCGGTACTGGGCCAGCTCGAGCCGCATCCG
>JAGGAJ010000097.1 GCA_017889845.1 Deltaproteobacteria bacterium | reverse complement strand
CGGGGCCCTGGCCGAGCGGGCCGTGACGAAGGTGCTCCCGCAGGGCGCCGATTTCCCCTACACGGTCCGCGTGGTGTCCGAGGTGCTCGAGTCGAACGGTTCCTCCTCCATGGCCACCGTGTGCGGCTCCTCCCTGGCCATGATGGACGCCGGGATCCCGACCACCGGGGCCGTCTCCGGCATCGCCATGGGGCTCATCAAGGAAGGGGACGACGTTGCGGTCCTCTCCGACATCCTCGGCGACGAGGACCACCTCGGCGACATGGACTTCAAGGTCGCGGGAACGAGGAACGGCGTCACCGCCATCCAGATGGACATCAAGATCGGCGGCGTCAGCCGCGAGATCCTGCTCTCGGCCCTGCGGCAGGCGAGGGACGGGCGCCTCCACATCCTGGAGAGGATGAACGCCGCCATTCCGGAACACCGGCCGGAGCTGTCCCCCTTCGCTCCCCGGATCTACGTGATGATGGTCAAGACCGACAGGATCCGCGAGATCATCGGACCGGGAGGGAAGGTCATCCGGGGGATCCAGGAGCAGACGGGCGTCAAGATCGACATCGAGGACGACGGGACGGTCAAGATCGCCGCGGTGGACGCCGACTCGGCGCGCGCCGCCATCTCCATCATCGAGGGGATCGTCCAGGAGCCCGAGGTGGGGAAGGTCTACCAGGGCCGCGTCCGCAAGATCATGGATTTCGGCGCCTTCGTCGAGATCTTCCCCGGCACCGACGGGTTGCTCCACGTGTCGCAGATCTCCAAAAACCGGGTCAACGCGGCGGAATGCTTCAAGGAGGGGGACGAGGTCACTGTCCGCGTCCTCGAGGTGGACCGGGACGGCAAGATCCGCCTCTCCCACAAGGAGTTCGAGGTGGAGGGGCGCTTTCCGGCCGCCACGGGGCCGCCGCCGTCCTCGGACCGGGAAGGGGGTCCTCCCCGGGACCGCGACCGGGACCGGGGGCGCGGGGGACCGAGGGGACGCCGGTAGTGCAGCGAACACACGGGACGCTGCACTAGTCCGGCAACGCGTCGATGACGGTCGCCCGCACCCTCCTCGACAACGGCGTCGCCATCGTCACCGAACGCGTCCCGTACCTGCGTTCCACGACGGTCGGGATCTGGGTTCCCGTGGGGTCGCGCGCGGAAACCCCACGCGACAGCGGAATCGCGCACTGCATCGAGCACATGCTCTTCAAGGGCACCCCCCGGCGCCGGGCGATCGACATCTCCCGCGCCATCGAGTCGGTGGGGGGGACGATGAACGCCTACACCTCCCGCGAGTACACGTACTTCTTCGCCAAATCCATGGAGAAGGACTTCGGCCTCCTCGTGGACCTGCTGACCGACATCTACCGGAACTCCCTCTTCGACGAGGAGGAGCTTTCCCGGGAGAAAGGCGTCATCCTCCAGGAGATCCTCATGGTGGACGACACTCCCGAGGAGTATCTCCACGACTTCTTCAACGCGTCGTTCTGGGGGGGGCATCCGCTCGGGCTCCCCGTCCAGGGAACGGCCGCGAGCGTGGAAGGGTTCGACCGGGAGCGGATCGTCTCCTGGTTCGGCGACCGTTTCCGCCGCCGGGGGATCGTGGTGACCGCCGTGGGAAACCTGCCGCACGAGGAGGTCGCCGGATCGTTCCGAAGCGCCATGGAGTCCATGGCCCTCGCGGAGCCGCTGCGGCCGGTGCCGCCCGCCGATCCCGTGCGGGGCACGTTCCTCAGAAGGCGCCCCCTGGAGCAGGTACACCTGTGCCTGGGCGCGCCCGCCGTCCCCCGGCGCAGCGAGCGGATCTACGCCATGGACGTGCTGAACGCGATCCTGGGCGGGAGCTCCAGCAGCCGCCTCTTCCAGCAGGTGCGCGAGGAGCGGGGGCTGGCGTATTCCGTGGGTTCGTCGATCTCGGCGTACGCCGACGCGGGGATCCTCGAGGTCTACGCCGGTACCGGGAAGGAGCACGCCGGGGAACTGCTGTCCGTCGCGGGCCGGGTGGTGGACGACATGCAGCGGGGCGGCGTCACGGACGAGGAGGTGGCGTTCGGGAAGGAACTGATCAAGGGGAACACGCTCCTCTCCCTCGAGAGCACGGGGTACCGCATGTCGTTCCTCGCGGTGAACGAGATGTTCCTCTCCCGGCTGGAGCCGCCGGAGGATATCCTCTCCCGCGTGGACGCGGTGACCCCGGACCAGGTGCGCGAACTGGCGTCGGAGGTGCTGCTTCGGTCCCGTTTCACCCTGGCGGCCGTGGGGGACCTGCCCGACGGCGGGCTGTCCTTCCCGGCATGACCGGGGAGTGCGAGGTTCGCGTCCGCCTGCTGCGGGGGGGGGAGGAACTGCTCCCGGCGTACCAGACGGACGGCTCCGCGGGGATGGACCTGCTGGCCGCCGTGGACGGCGAAGTGGTGATCCCCCCGATGGCGCGGGCGCTGATCCCCACGGGGCTGGCGGTGTCGCTCCCGCCGGGGGTGGAGGGGCAGGTCCGTCCCCGGAGTGGGCTGGCGATCCGGCACGGGGTGACGTGCCTGAATTCCCCCGGCACGATCGATTCCGACTACCGGGGGGAGATCTGCGTGATCCTGGTGAACCTCGGCGGGGAGCCGTTCCCCGTGCGGAGGGGGGACCGGATCGCCCAGATCGTGTTCTCCCGTGCCCTGCGAGCGCGGCTCTCGGTGGTGCCCGACCTCGACGGCACGGAGCGCGGTCCCGGCGGCTTCGGCCACACGGGACGGTAAGCGCTTGCCGACATAAGTACCGCAACGTGGATGCAGGGCGCCCCAGTACGAGCTTCGCGCTGCTGGGGTACCCCCGCAGTAGGAAAAACGGGGGGCACAGCGGGGGGTTCCACGAAGCGGCGTATGGAGCGAAGGCAAAGATTGCGTCGAGCGGAATCGCAGCGAGCGGGCGAAGGTCGCGAGCGTAGCGGAGTGGAAGCCCCCCGCGAGCCCGGAGTCCGATACGGAGGAGGGAACTCGTGATCGAGCGGTATACGCGCCCAGAGATGGCGGCGATCTGGCAGGACGAGAACCGGTTCCGCATCTGGCTCGACATCGAGATCCTCGCGATGGAAGCGATGGTCCGCAAGGGGTGGATCCCGAAGGACGCCCTGGCGCGCGTCCGGAAGAAGGCCTCCTTCGACGGGACCCGGATCAACGAGATCGAGAAGAAGGTGAAGCACGACGTCATCGCCTTCCTCACCTCCGTGGCGGAGCACATCGGGGACGATTCCCGTTTCCTCCACGTGGGGATGACGAGCTCCGACGTGCTGGACACGGCATTCGCCGTCCAGATGCGCCAGGCCCTGACGCTCCTCATCCGGGAGGCGGAAGGGGTCTTCGATGTCCTGCGGCGGAGGGCGGAGGAGCACCGGAGGACCGTGATGATCGGCCGGACCCACGGGATCCACGCGGAGCCGGTGACCTTCGGCTGGAAGATGGCGCTGTGGGCCGACGAGGTCCGGCGCGACATCTTGCGCCTCCGGCGCGCCCGCGACGTCATCTCCGTGGGGAAGCTCTCCGGCGCCGTGGGGACCTTCGCCAACATCGATCCCTTCGTGGAGGAGTACGTGTGCGGGAAGCTCTCGCTGCGCCCCGCCCCCGCCTCCACCCAGGTGATCCAGCGCGACCGGCACGCGGAGGTGTTCTCCGCCATGGCCATCGTCGGCTCCTCGCTCGACAAGTTCGCCACGGAGATCCGCCACCTCCAGCGCACCGAGGTCCTCGAGGTCGAGGAGTTCTTCTCCGCGGGCCAGAAAGGGTCCTCCGCGATGCCCCACAAGCGGAACCCGGTCCTCTCCGAGAACCTCTCTGGCATCTCCCGTCTCCTCCGGGGGTACGCCGTCACCGCGATGGAGAACATCGCCCTGTGGCACGAGAGGGACATCAGCCACTCCTCGGCGGAGCGGGTGATCGCCCCGGACGCCACCATCGTCCTGCACTTCGCCCTCGGCCGGTTCCGGGGGATGATGGAGAAGCTCGTGGTCTACCCCGACCGCATGCTCAGGAACCTTTCGAGCACCCACGGGTTGCTGTTCTCCCAGCGCGTCCTCCTCGCCCTCGCCGCCAAGGGATTCTCCCGGGAGAAGGCGTACGAGGTGGTGCAGCGGTCCGCCATGAAGGCGTGGCGCACCGGCCGGCCGCTCTCCACGCTTCTGTGGAGGGACCGGGACGTGCGCGCCGCGCTCACGAAGAAGGAGTTCGACGGGCTGTTCGACATCGACTACTACCTGAAGAACATCGACGGGGTCATCGACCGGGTGTTCCGCAGCGGGAGGGGGAAGGCGTGAAGGCGAAAATCTACGTCACGCTCAGGAGGGGGGTCCTCGACCCCCAGGGGAAGGCGATCACCGCCTCCCTTGGCCACATCGGGATCGGGGGGGTGGAGGATGTGCGGGTCGGAAAGTACATGGAGGTCCGGCTCCACGACATGGGGAAGGAGGAGGCGACGCGGCGCCTCGACGAGGCGTGCCGGCGGCTCCTCGCCAATACGGTGATCGAGGATTACCGGATCGAGGTCGAGGGGTGAGGGGGGGCGCGATGAAGACCGCGGTCCTGGTGTTTCCCGGGTCCAACTGCGACCACGACGCGTACCACGCGCTGAAGCACGTCGTCGGCGTGGACGCGGAGTTCGTCTGGCATCGGCAGTCCACCCTTTCTGGGTACGACGCCGTGGTCATCCCCGGCGGGTTCACCTACGGCGACTACCTGCGCACGGGGGCGATGGCGAAGCTCTCGCCCGTCATGGACGCGGTGCGGGGCTTCGCCGCGGCGGGCGGCCCGGTGATCGGGATCTGCAACGGCTTCCAGATCCTGCTGGAGGCGGGGCTGCTCCCCGGCGCAATGATCGTGAACGATTCGCTGCGGTTCGTCTGCGACTACGTCCACCTGCGGACGGAGACGGGCCGTACCCCCTTCACGCGGGGGATCCCCGCGGGGAAGGTGCTCAAGATCCCCGTGGCGCACTACCAGGGGAACTACTTCGCGGACGAAAAGACCCTCTCCGCCCTCGAGGCGGGGGGACAGGTGGCGTTCCGGTACTGCGAACCGTCGGGGGAGGTAACGCCGTCCTCCAACCCGAACGGCTCCGCCAACCACATCGCCGGGATCTGCAACGGCGCGGGGAACGTGCTGGGCATGATGCCTCACCCGGAACGGTGCGCGGAAGAGGTCCTCGGGAGCGCCGACGGCCGGCTCCTGTTCGATGCGATGGTCTCGTGGCTCGAGGAGAGAGGGAGATGAGGGAGATACCGGTCACCCCCGAACTGGCGAGGGAACACGGGCTTTCCGGGGAGGAGTTCGGCCGCATCCGGTCCGTTCTGGGGCGGGACCCCACCTTCACCGAGCTCGGCATCTTCTCGGTCATGTGGAGCGAGCACTGCTCCTACAAGAGCTCCCGCGTCCACCTGCGGAAATTCCCGACGAAGGGGCCCCGCGTCCTCCAGGGGCCGGGGGAGAACGCCGGGATCGTCGACATCGGCGGGGGACTCGCCGTGGCCTTCAAGATGGAAAGCCACAATCACCCCTCCTTCATCGAACCGTACCAGGGCGCGGCCACCGGGGTGGGCGGGATCCTGCGGGACGTCTTCACCATGGGCGCGCGCCCGATCGCGTCGCTGAACTCCCTTCGCTTCGGCCGACCCGACCACCCGAAGACACGCTACCTGGTGAGCGGGGTGGTGTCGGGGATTGCGGGGTACGGCAACTGCATCGGCGTGCCCACCGTGGGGGGGGAGATCTACTTCGACGAGTGCTACGACGGAAACATCCTCGTCAACGTGTTCACCCTGGGTGTCGTCCGCCACGAGCGGATCTGGCGGGGCACCGCCTCCGGCGTGGGGAACCCCGTCGTCTACGTCGGCTCCAAGACCGGCCGGGACGGGATCCACGGGGCAACGATGGCTTCCGGGGAGTTCGACGAGAAGACCGACGAGAAGCGACCCACGGTGCAGGTGGGGGACCCGTTCACGGAGAAGCTGCTCCTGGAGGCGTGCCTGGAGCTCATGCGCACCGACGCGATCGTCGGGATCCAGGACATGGGGGCGGCGGGGCTGACCTCCTCCTCCTTCGAGATGGCCTCCCGCGCGGGGACGGGGTTCGTGATGGACCTGGACCGTGTGCCGCAGCGCGAGGAGGGGATGACTCCCTACGAACTGATGCTCTCGGAGTCCCAGGAGCGCATGCTCATCGTGGCGAAGAAGGGGAGGGAGGACGAGGTACGGGAGATCTTCGAGAAGTGGGACCTGGACGTCTCGGTGGTCGGGGAAGTGACGGGCGACGGGATCGGCCGGATCCGCTGGAAGGGGAGGGCGGTGGCGGAGATCCCCGTGGCCGCCCTGACGGACCAGGCACCGCTGTACGACCGCCCGGCGGCGCGGCCCGCGACGCAGGACGCCCTGCAGTCCCTCGACCCGGCGGCGCTTCCCGCCCCGTCCGACCTCGCGGAAACCTGGGTGGAGTTGATGAGCGGCCCCGAGATGGCGGACAAGCGGTGGGTCTTCCGGCAGTACGACCACATGATCCGGACGAACACCCTCGTGCTTCCGGGATCCGACGCGGCGGTGCTCCGGGTGAAGGGGACGGACAAGGCGGTCGCCCTCTCGGTGGATTGCAACAGCCGGTACTGCTACCTCGATCCGTTCGTCGGCGGGATGATCGCCGTCTGCGAGTCGGCCCGCAACGTGGCGTGCGCGGGATCGGAGCCCGTCGGCCTGACGGATTGCCTCAACTTCGGCAACCCGGAGAAGCCCGAGATCATGTGGCAGTTCCGGTCCGCCATCGAGGGGATGGCGAAGGCGTGCGAGGCCCT
>JAGGAJ010000096.1 GCA_017889845.1 Deltaproteobacteria bacterium | reverse complement strand
GGGCGCCGGGGGCGTCACGATCCGCGTCCTGATGGGCGACAACGTGGGCGCCCCGAACTTCACCACCCGCCACTTCGAGGTCGCCCCCGGCGGGCACACCCCGTTCCACGCCCACCCGTGGGAGCACGAGGTGTTCGTCCTCTCCGGTAAGGGGAAGGTCCTCCGCAAGGGCGGCGAGACCGAGGTCGGGCCGGGCAGCTTCGTCTTCGTCCCGCCGGACGAGGAGCACGCCTTCGCCAACGCGGGGAGCGGGACCTTCTCGTTCCTGTGCGCCATCCCCGCCACCAAGGTCTGCCTGCGGTAAACCACGCCGCCGCGGGGAGAGGGCGGCGCGCCGGACCCGCGTCCAGGGCGTGCCCCGGCGGATCCCCGTTCACTCCCCGGGCGGATCCGGGCCGGGTTCGCACCGCATGGCAACGACGATCTCCTCCGCCAGTCTCCAGTACCCTTCCCGGAACTCCTCCTCCAGCAGGGCCGCGCCGTCCGCCATCCAGTCGGCGAACAGGCGCTCCTCGCTCCGGTGCCGAAACTCCCACTCGTCTGTCATCTGCCCGTCCCCGGTCCGATACCGGCGGACCCGGACCGCAAGGACCACCGAGAGGGGTGGCCGCGTTCCCCATCGCTCCCCCCGGAATCCAACGGATAGGACGGCAACCTCGACGACGGAACCGATCCCTTCCGCTGCCAGTCCGCCGTAGGCGACCACGCAGTCCACCGCAGCCGGGCCCGCCCCCGGCAGGGCGACGACCGCGCATCCGCCGGCATCTTCCGCCGCATCGAGTACGCGGTCCCGCATTGTTTCCTGGATCTTCAGGTCGGCCAGGTACCGGGTCGCCGTCTCGATTTCCTCCGCCTCCCGGGCCGGGATGGCCCGGATGGCCCCTTCCAGACCGCCGAATACCGCTCCGACCGCACCGGTCGCCGCGGCCACCGCGAGCACCCCCACCGCGATGTACCCGCACGCCTCCCCGCTGCACCCCCTCAGTCCTTCGGCGCCGAACCGCAGGGGGACGCTCGACCAGAGGAGAAAGCCCCGTCCCGCACCCCGTACGGCCCCGTCGACTCTTCCCTTGCCCGGAAGGTCCAGGACGACCTCCGGCAGGAATTCCGCCGAAACGATCCCCGCGGATCCGGCACGATCCGACCCGGCGTCGGGGAGGGAAGGCGCCCGATGGGCGCAACCGGCCTGCGCGAGGAACAGGAGGAGGATCCATCCGGCGACCGCCGGACGACAGACGGATTTATTTCCCGATATGCGTTCCACCGCGATCCCAGGAGTTCCGGCAGCCGCCCCGATTTTCCGATCTACACGATCGGCGGATGCCTGCATCCGTGCGTGGGGAGAACCTCGCCTACGCCGCCCTCCCCTTCCGGGGCGGCCGTCCGAACGCCGCCTTTTTCAGCGCCTCGTTGATCCGCCCCTGCCAACCGGGGCCGGTCGCCCTGTAATGCAATGGTTATCGGCAGGAACCAGGGGCCGGGTATTCCGCGGGGGGTATTCTCAAAGATTGTTGGCAAAGTGCCAACAATCCTGATCAAAGAACCCGCGGAAGTGCGCCGGATGCCGACCCTGCACGGGGTCCGTTACTTTGTCGGTTCTATGTTCTCCATGGCGTAATAGACCGCACCATCAGGCAGATCGGTTTTCTTACCCGAAGGGAAACAGCGCATTTGCCTGCCCCGAATCATGTCAGGAACCTGACGGGTCCACGGAGGTGTTATTTCCGGATACCCGCGAGGAAATCTCCGACGGTTTGCACGACGATCCCCTTCGTCTCCTTCGCCTTGTTCATGTACGGGCCGAAATGACGTCGATCTCCTGTGAGAATGTGGGTGACCTTGCATCGCTGCGCCGCGGCGAATACAGGCCGATCCTTCTCCGGAAGCGAAAGCGCGCACCTCTCTCCCGCCACGTCCGGAACGAGGCGGATTGCCCGGAGGATCCCGGATAACCTGCCAAGAACCGCAGGATGCTTCCGTTCCAGGTTCCATCGCGCTTCCGCCAGGCAATACGCGCTGGTCACAACCTCCCAATGACCCTCCGCGGCCAGTTCGACGACGAGGGAAGCCTTCCCTTCCGGGTTGTGGGCGGCCGTGAACAGGACGTTCGAGTCAAGGAAAAGGCGGATCAACGCGTACGACCCAGCTTCTTCAAGATCCCGGACCGCTCACCCGGCGCAAGCCGGTCTTCCCGATCCCACCGGGCAACCTCTTCGTCCGTGTAGGCGTCCAACTCCACAACGGCCGCCGGCCGAAGCACCAGCTCCCCTTTCCGGTCCTCGACGACCAGGACGCTCCCCTCCTTGATCCCGAGGCGTCTCCGCATGGACGCCGGCAGGGTGATCTGCCCTCTCCCGGAAACGACGATATTCTCTTTCATGGAGCGCCTCCAATCCGATATTCCGTAATGCAGTTTATCCGATATTCCGTATTTTTGCAATCGAGGGCCAGGGAACGCGGTGGTTATTTTCCGGTCGCCTCGGCCAGCATCTCCAGGATCTCCTTTTCGATTCTCCGGATATCCGCCTCGATGGCCTCGAGCGGACGGGGAGGCCGGACTATCCTCTTCCAGCCCTGTACACCTTCAAGAGATTGCGGGGGAGCCCCGCATCAGGCAAGACACATGCGACAATTGCGGTCGCGGAATGGCACAATCATGAAATGAAACAATCCGTACTGCCTGAGATAGGAATCCCCAAGGGGACCTTCATCCGTCTCAGTTCCGCAGCGGTCCTTATCCTGCTCCTGCCGCTGGCGGGGGCGGCGATCGCGGGGAAGCCGCTCTCGCCGTACCTTCAGTTTCCCCCGAGGACGCCGGACATCCTGCACGCCCCGTTCTCCCTGCCGGTCTTCCTCGGCCTTTCGGTCCTCATCCTCGCCGCGACTGCGCCTTTCCTCCATCGACTGGTCAACTTCCGGCCGGAGGGGGAGCCCCGGAAGGCCCTCCGCCCCTTCCCGCGGTGGGGGTGGGCCGGCCTGGCCGCGATGGCCTTTTCGTGGCTCCTCGCGTGGACCCGGTTGCCCTGGATGGAGGCGCTCCAGGCGCACACCTTCACTCCCCTGTGGCTTTCCCACATCGTCGTCGTCAACGCGCTTTCCTTCCGGAGGACCGGGGAGTGCCTGCTGCTGTCCCGCACCCGTCGATTCCTCCTGCTGTTTCCGGCCAGTGCCGCCTTCTGGTGGTGCTTCGAGTACCTCAACCGGTTCGTCGGGAACTGGTATTACCTGGAGCCGCCCGGATTCGGCGCGGGGGAATATTTTCTCTTCGCCACTCTCCCCTTCGCGACCGTGCTCCCCGCGGTGCTGTCGACCCGCGAACTTTTGCTCTCCTTCCCGCGCGTCGACGGGGCGTTTTGCGGATGGCGCCCGCTCTCCCCGGCACACCCGCGGGCGGGCGCGGCCGCGGCGCTGCTCCTCTCCTGCGCAGGTCTCCTCGCCGTCGGTGTCGTGCCCGACGTCGTCTTCCCGCTGGTCTGGGTCGCCCCGCCGGCGATCCTCGTCGCCCTCCCCGCCCTCCGTGGAGAGGTCCACGCTCTCTCCGGGATCTCCGCCGGGGACTGGCGCCCCTTCGCCGCGTCGTCCCTCGCGGCCCTCGCGTGCGGGTTCTTCTGGGAGATGTGGAACTTCGGGAGCCTCGCGAAGTGGGTATACGCCATCCCGTACGTCGACGCGCTCCATGTCTTCGAGATGCCCCTCCCCGGGTATGCCGGGTACCTGCCGTTCGGGGTGCTGTGCGCGGAGGTCGGCGACCGCCTCCTGGGAGGATCCCCGGAGAAAAAAACCTCTCCCCTCCCCCGCCAACTGGGATAAAATCGGGACGCGGTACCGGTCGACGTTCACCTTACATCGCCGGAAAGAGGACCGATGACACGGAAGCGTCAGCAGGCCGTCATCGCCGCAGCACCGCCCATCCTGTCTATTCCGGTTTTCCCCGGGCGGTAGGGAATGGCCCCTCCCGGAACCCCGCAAGCCCTCTCGCCGGACACGTTTCTCGTACTCCGCTTCCTCCTTACCGCATCCCTGCTCTTCTGCCTCCCGCTCCTCGGGATCGTCATCGCCGGATCGGCGGCCTCCCTGATCCTGAACGTCTCCGGAAGGGAAAACCGGGATGACCGGTCTCTGCGCCTGTCCCGGGAATCGATCGAGGCCGTGACCGGAAACCGGTGGGTCCTGCTCCTCTTCGGCATCCTTCCGTATCCGGCCATCGTCTATTCCTGCCAGCGGATCCTCGGAGGACAAAGCCCTCTCCCGGCATTCGCCTGGGTCGTCCCGTTCGGAGCCCTCCTCGCGGGGTGCCTGCTGCTCTCCCTGTACCGGTCGGCCATCCAGAAAACGGCGGAGCTGCCCCCTGCCCCGTTCCGCGCCGGGGCGGCGGGGCTCCTGGCGATGGTTTCCGCCGCCGGCCTGCTGTTCCTGCTGCTTGGGGCCCTCGTGAATCCCGCCAAGCTGCCCCTGATCCGAAGCAACCTGGTTTTCCTCCTTTCCTGGAACTCCCTGGTCGGGTTTCTCCTGTTCCTCGCGTTGTCCTTCGGGCTGACCGGGGGAATCATCCTGCGCTTTCTCGCACGGGCGAACGCGAAGGCAGGAGGCCGGGACCCCGATTACGAGACCCGCGTCCGCGCCGCCGGAACAACCCTTTCCCTGATCGGCGCGCTGGCGGTCCCGGCGCTCGTCGTTCTGGACCTGATATCACTCCCCGCCACGGGGATGTCCACGGAGGTGTTCATTATGGCAGCGTCCGTTCCGATCCTGGCACTGGCCGTATTCGCCCTGCTCTGCCTTCTCCCGGGGAAAGAGGAAAGCAGGCCGGGGGACCGCGTTTCGGCACTGTTTGTCCTCATGTTCCTCGCCGTGATCCTGTGCTACCAGACGGCCGTCGCCAACGCCTTCCAGGGGATTTCCGCTCCACCGGGGCCGCTTGCGGCCGAAACCGTTTCCAAGGAAGGAAAGGCCGCCGGGAAAACCGCGTCGGGGGACGCGGCGGCACTGGAGAAGGGGAAGAAGGTGTTCGACACCGTATGCTCGGTCTGCCACCGGTTTGACGCCAAGGTCGTCGGCCCCCCGCTGAACGAGGTCGTGCCGAAGTACAAGGGGGACGTCGCAAAGCTGAAAACGTTCATCGGGAACCCGGTCAAGGTAAACCCCGCCTACCCGGCGATGCCGAAGCCGGCCATCAAGGAGGACGAGGTCGACGCGGTCGCCCGGTACCTGCTGTCGAAGGTCAAGACCGGCAAGTAGGCGCGGGGCCGGAACGGAAATCCGTCCCATCCGGGAGAGGTGTTGAAGAAGACGCTCGTCGCCATCGCGGCCATCGGGTATTTCGGTCTTTCCGTCCTGCTCGTGGCGGGGCTCTGGTACCTCTGGCACCGCACCGACCCGGCGCCCGCGCAGCCGATCGCCTTCCCGCACACGGTCCACGCGGGGCAGCTGCAGATCCCCTGCACGCACTGCCACGCCTATGCGGACCGGGCGCGGTCCGCGGGGGCCCCCCCGCTTTCGACGTGCATGGGGTGCCACAGTACGATCGCCACCGAACGGGAGGAGATCCGGAAGCTCACCCGTCACTACGAGGAAAAGCGGCCCGTCCAGTGGGTGCGGGTATACGCACTGCCGGATTTCATCTACTTCTCCCACAAGCGGCACATCAAGGCGGGGCTTGCGTGCGCGACGTGCCACGGGGACGTGGCCGGCATGAAAAGGGTCCGGCGGGTGAACGAGCTGGTCATGGGGTGGTGCGTGTCGTGCCACAGGGTCCGCGGGGCGTCCCGCGACTGCGCCACCTGCCATAAGTAGAGGGAGAGGATGAAGCGAAGGGACTTCCTTTGGCTCCTCGGCGTGATCTCCGGCTCCACGGTGATGTCGGCGTGCGGGTCGCCGAACCGTTCCGCGAAATTCACCTCCTACCTCCTCCCGCCGGAGGAGGGGATCGTCCCCGGGGAGGCGAGCTTCCACCCCTCTACGTGCACGGAATGCCCCGCCGGCTGCGGGGTGCTGGCGAGGGTGCGGGAGGGGCGGCCGGTCAAGCTGGAGGGGATCCCGGGGCATCCGGTGAACGACGGCGGACTGTGCGTCCGGGGCCAATCCTCCCTGTACCGCCTTTATCATCCGGAGAGGCTGCGCACCCCCATGGCCCGGGACGGCGGGAAACTCCGGCCCATCCCCTGGGAGGAAGCGTTTTCCCGGGTGGCGGAATCCCTGAAAGGCTCCCGGGAGAAGGGGCGGAAAAACCTTTTCCTGTCCGGCCGGACGACCGGCTCTCTCTCCCGGCTCGCCGATGCCGCGTGCGAACGGCTGGGGATCGAGCGACTCCCGGAATACGAAGTGTACTCCCACACCGGCGTGAAGGAGGCGAACGCCCTCCTGTTCGGTGAGAGGGACGTGCCCCGCTACCGGATCGAGGAATCCGATTTCCTGCTGACGGTCGGCGCGGATCTCATCGAAACCTACGTCTCTCCTGTCGCCTATACCCGGAGTATATCGTCGGCCAGGGCCGGTGGAGAGTTCCTCTGGTACCACGTGGAGCCCCACATGTCGCTCACCGGGGCCAATGCAGACCGAAGATTCACCGTCGCCCCGGGGGCGGAGCGGATTCTCCTCTCTTTCCTGCTCCGGGAGGTTGTGGGCCGGAGGACCCCGAAGAGCGGGCTGCCCGGGGAACTCCTTGCCGCCTTCCCAGAGACGACCGCGGAGAAAGTGTCCCGGGAGACGGGCATCCCGACGGAGGCGGTTGCGGAGATCGCGGATCGGCTCGTGGCCGCGAAGCGTCCCCTCCTGATCGCCGGCGGGGTCGGAACGGAACAGCCGGGAGGACTGGAGACCGCGT
>JAGGAJ010000095.1 GCA_017889845.1 Deltaproteobacteria bacterium | reverse complement strand
TCCCCCTTCCGGTCCAGGAAGAACGCGTACGTGTAGCCGTACCGGGGTTCTTCCGGACGCAGGTCGGCTGCTTTCCGGCACCACCGGAGCGCCTCGTCCATCCGGTCCTTCGACGTGATGACGCACAGGTTGTAGGCGGCCTGAGGGGACTTCGGGTCGGCCTTCGCCGCCGCCCGGAACTCCTTTTCCGCCTCTTTCGTCTTCCCCTTCTCCCCCAGCAGCATCCCGAGGTTCAGGCGCGCGGCCGCGTTTTCCGGGGCGATCTTCACCGCCCGGCGCAGCGACTGTTCCGCCTTGTCGTTTTCCCCGAGGGCGTTGTACGCCAACGACGCGTTGACCAGCGGCGGCACGCTGTCGGGACGCAGCCTGGATGAGATCTCGTATTCCTCTATGGCCTTCCTCGGAGTGCCACCGGCGAGGTAGAGGTTCCCCAGGTTGTAATGGGAGGCGTAATCGTCGGGCCTTGCCCGGAACGACGTTTCCGCCTCCTCCCGGGCCTTCTCCAAAGATTGCCGGTCCACCCCCCCGAGCCGGGCCGGCTGCACGCCGGCAAGCGCCTCCGCCGCGCGAATGCGCACCAGCCGGTAGCTGTCCCGGGTTGCCGCGAGGAGGGGGTGGATGGACTGCGGGGTGACGTAACCGGTCAACGCCGCGGCTGCGGCGCCGCGAACCAGGGGCGAGGGGTCCGAGAGAGCCTTGACGAACGCGGGCCACTTCCGGTCGTCCGGGCACGCCCGCAGGAGACGGACCAGGGAGGCGGCGACGACCTCGTCCCGATCCTTCCCCTCGATATAGGCGAGCATCTCCGGCAATTTTTTCCACTCCCGCTTCCGGGCGTCGTCCACGAGCCCCGCGGACCGGAGCACCGGGGCCTGGTAGTCGCGCGTGCGCCACGCCCGGACGAGGTTGTCCGCCCACGCGGCGTCCCTGTCCGCGTGGCACAGGTTGCAGGCGTTGGGAGACTTCCAGGCGATGGTCGCCGCCGGCGCGGGCGGCAGCATGGAGTGGTCGCTGCGGCGCATCCGGGCGAACTCGGTCATCGGCATGTGGCACGAAATGCAGCGGCTCGCCTCGCTCCCCGCCGGGTGGCGGCTGTGCGCGGCGGCGTTTGCGACCCGCTCCTCGTGGCACGGCAGGCACGCCTTGTCGGCGTCCTCGGGCTTCCGGAACCGATACCGGCCGCTGGAGGTGTGGCAGTGCATGCAGCTCATTTTCCCGGACTTCACGCACGGGCTCATCATCCAGCGCGTGAAGGTGTAGTTCTCCCCGAGGTCCCTGCCGTCCGGGGAGAAGTCCGGGTCCTCCAGTGCGGCGAGATCGTAATGGTCGAAGAACCGCTCCCCGGGCGTGAATACCGGGGAGACGGGGGACATCTTCGCGTGGCACGGGCCGCAGGTGGAGTTGTGCTGCTCCACGGTGAACGTCTTGGTGACGATGATCTTCGGGTCCTTGAGCGGTTCCCCCTTCGGGGTCTCCCTGGCGACCCGGACGTGCTCCGCCCCCGGGTTGTGGCACGTCTCGCAGTTGATCCCCGGCTCCGTCCAGGTGGTGCGATAGCTGTCCGTAGACAGATCGTAGTTGGTGGAGACCTGGCTCACGTGGCAGCCGTGGCACGAGGTGTTGAAGGTGTAGAGCGGATCGGTCCACGGGAGCGGGGCCGCGTTGTCGGAAAACGGGCGGAGGTGGCTGTCGGTGGTCAGGAACCACTCCTTCCTCCGCACGTCGTAGGCGACGGGGAGGACCTGCAGGCGGCCCCTCTCCAGCGGGGTGAGGAAGTAGAAGACGTTCTTCCCGCCCACGGCGTAGTCGATCCGGTATTTCCGCTCTCCCTTCGGGCCCTGCTCGGCCACCCACGCGGTCTCTCCGCCGATGTCTGCCCGGTAGCGCAGATCTCCTGCCGCGAGATCCCCCGCCGGATCCGTGAGCCTATCCTTCGCGAGTTTCGGGGTGAACGCCTGCATCGCCAGCCCGTGGAAGGAGGTGGACCAGAGCTGGTAGAACTTCTCGTGGCACTCCCGGCACCCGGCCGAGCCGGTCACACCGGTTGCGGGGGCCCCGGGGATGGCGACGTTGTCCCCCGCCGCGGATCCCGCCGGGGGCTGGGAGAAAGCGATACCGGCGACGAGAAGGGCCGGAAGGAGGAGCGCGGCCAGAACCGCGGTATTCCGTGTCAAGGGCGCCTTCCCGTCCATTGGGGCACCTCTCGGAAGATTATGAATGCACAACTGGGACTATATCTTCCACCGCGTTCTCCTCCAACAATATTTCCCGCCGATCCCCACCCCCGCCGCGGAGCCGGATCGTCACCTTAGCCGGATGTTTACGGTTCCCCCATTTACAAATACTATCTATGTTGATGGTGAGGCGTTGCTCGGCATACCTGCTGGCCCTCCTTTCCCTGCCGCTGTCGACGGGATGGGCCCAGCCGTCCTCTTGGGCAACGCACCGGGCGGAAATCCTTGGGATCCTCGCCGTCCTGGCCGTCCTATTGGTCCTCATCGCCGGCCTGGTCGTTCACAGGTCGAGGCGAAGGGAAGCGGAACGCGCGCTGCGACTCCAGACGGAGGAGCTGTTCCAGGCCAACCGGCAGCTTCGGGAAGAAGCATCGGAGCGGGAAAAGATCCGGACGGAACTGCAGGCGAGCCGGGAGGAGTACCGGTGGCTCGCCGGAAATCTCCTGACGTCCCAGGAGAAGGAGCGCCGCCGGCTCGCACGCGAGCTTCACGACGACATCACCCAACGGCTTGCCGCGCTCAGCATCGAGACGGGGAAGCTGGAAAGGGAGTGCCGGGATTCCAGGGAGCCGGTTGGAGAGAAGCTGAAAGGAATCGGGAAGGAACTCATGCAGCTTTCCGGAGATGTCCATTTGTTGTCGCGCCAGCTTCACCCCTCGATCCTGGACGACCTCGGTTTGTCCGAGGCCATGAGAATCGAATGCGCGCGTTTTTCGCGGCGGGAGGGGATCGCGGTGTCGTATGAGCCCGAAGATGTTCCCCGGGATCTTTCCGGCGACGTGAAGCTTTGCCTCTATCGCGTCCTCCAGGAGGGTCTCCGGAACGTGGAGAAGCACGCCGGCGCGAGCCGGGTCCGTGTCCGGCTTGCGGGCGACGGCAGCGCACTCCGGTTCGCGATGGAGGACGACGGAGCCGGATTTTCACCCGAAGGGACGGACCGTCACCCGGGTCTCGGCCTGATCAGCATGAGAGAGCGAGTCCACCTGGCCGGAGGGGAATTTTCGCTGGAGTCTAGACCCGGCGAGGGGACGGTCATCCGGGTGACCGTACCCGCCGGGAGTGCCCGGGAGGGAAGCGGACTTCCGGGAGGGGAGGGAACCGGGCGATGACCAAGACCCGCGTCCTGCTCGCCGACGACCACAAGATCATCCTGAGCGGCCTGAAGGGCCTGCTCGAGCCGGAGTTCGATCTCGTGGGGACGGCGGAAGACGGGAAGGCCCTGGTCTCGGAGGCGGTGCGGCTTCGCCCGGACGTCGTCGTGGTCGACATCTCCATGCCGATGCTGAATGGCATCGAGGCGTTCCGCGAGATAAGGAGAATCGCCCCCGGCGTAAAGGCCGTTTTCCTCACCATGCATCACGACGCGGCATACGCGGCCGAAGCGTTCGAGTCCGGCGCGTCGGCCTACGTCCTGAAGCATTCCGCTCCCCGGGAGCTCGTCACGGCCATCCGCGAAGCGATGAACGGGAGAACCTACGTGACGCCCATGATCGCCGGGGAGCTGATGAAGACCTACAGGAATGCCGGCCACGACAAGGCACCGACCGTGAAACTGACGGGACGACAAAAGGAGATCCTGCAGTTGCTGACGGAGGGGAATTCCGCCAGGGAGATCGCGGCAAAGCTGAACATCTCGTCGAGGACGGTCGAGTTCCATAAATACAACATGATGGCGGAATGGCACCTCAAGACCTCCGCCGACCTCATCCGGTTCGCCATCAAGCACGGCCTTGTCTCCATCTGACCGGAGATCCCTCCCCTCGTAATTTTACTAGTCGCTACCCGTATTTCTTCCGGTGCCTATTCCCCGCAACAGGCGCAACATGGATAAAAGTCACAAATCATCCAGATATGGATTCCCGGCGCGAAGCGTCGTTCCTTCTCGCGGGTGCGGGGGCTCATGGGCGAGGATCATGACCGGCAGAAATGCGTCGTCCTTTGCCATCGACACGCGGGGATGATGGAAGGAATCCGGGGTCTCATGAAGACGCTGTTCGAATCCGTGATCATGGTGGCGGAGGAGACCTCCCTTCTCAACGCCGTGAAGAACCTCCGTCCGGATCTCGTCCTGGTGGATCTGTCGTTTCCCGTCTCGGGGGGGACCGGAGTTACGTCCTTCCTCCGACAATACGCTCCCGGGGTGAAGTTCATCGTTCTCGGAACGGAAGACGCCCCGGAAGTCGTCGATGCCTGCGTGGCCGCGGGCGCCTCGGGATACCTGCTGAAGTGGAACGCGGGGAAGGAACTGATCCAGGCGGTAGAGACCGTACGAAGCGGCAGGACATACGTGCCGGACAGGTGCGCGGGATAGACCCGCTGTTGGACGACAAGGCCGGCGAACATACGGGCTTCTTCTATAGCGGCGGGTCGGGTATCGCCCGAGGAGGAGGAAGGACATGAAGACAGGCGGGAAGGTCTGTTCCGTGCTGTTTGCTTTCATTGCCACGCTGGCGCTGGTCGCCGGCCCGGCCCAGGCGGCGGACAAACCGAACATCGTCGTCATCATGGGCGACGACATCGGCATCTGGAACATCGGTGCATATCATCGTGGCATGATGGCCGGACGGACGCCGAACCTCGACAAACTGGCGAACGAGGGCATGCTGTTCACCGACTACTATGCCGAGGCGAGCTGCACGGCGGGCCGCGCCGCCTTCGTCACCGGCCAGCTGCCGATCCGCACCGGCATGACGACGGTCGGCCAGGCCGGCGCCAAAGTAGGGCTGCCTGCCGAGGCAATGACCATTGCAACAGCGCTCAGGGACATGGGCTACGCCACGGGGCAGTTCGGCAAGAACCATCTCGGCGATCTCAACGAGTTCCTGCCGACCGTCCACGGTTTCGACGAATTTTTCGGCTACCTCTACCACCTGGACGCCATGGAGGATCCGGCGCATCCCGCCTACCCGCAGGAACTGCTGGACAAGGTCGGACCGCGCAACATGGTCCACAGCTGGGCAACGGACAAGGACGACCCGACGGTGATGCCGCGCTGGGGCAAGATCGGCAAGCAGAAGATCGAGGACGCTGGGACGCTCTATCCGAAGCGGATGGAGACGGTGGACGACGAGATCCTCGCGGCCAGCTTCAAGTTCATCGACAAGGCCAAGGCGGACGGCAAGCCGTTCTTCCTCTGGCTCAACCCCACGCGCATGCACATCGTCACCCATCTCTCGGATAAATATCAGAAGACGCGCAACTCGAAGAACGGCTGGACTATTCAGGAAGCCGGCATGGCCCAGCTCGACGACATCGTCGGCGATGTCGTGAAGAAGATCAAGGACATGGGCGTGGACGAGGACACCATCGTCATGTTCACCACCGACAACGGCACGGAGACGTTCACCTGGCCGGATGGCGGCAACACGCCGTTCCGGGGACAAAAAGGCACGATCTATGAAGGCGGTTTCCGCGCCCCGGCGTTGGTCCGCTGGCCCGGCAGGGTCCCGGCCGGCAAGGTCGAGAACGGCATCATCTCCGGCCTCGACTGGTTCCCGACCTTCGTCGCGGCGGCCGGCAACCCGAACATCAAGGAGGAGTTGCTGAAGGGCAAGAAGGTCGGCGACCGGACCTACAAGAACCATCTCGACAGCTATAACCAACTGGACATGATCACCGGCAAGGGGCCGTCGAATCGCCACGAGATCTTCTATTTCGGCGAAAGCACCCTCGGCGCGGTGCGCATCGACGACTTCAAGTATCGTTTCATCGACCAGCCCGGCGGCTGGATCGGCAGCAAATCGCATGTCGATGCACCGGTTCTGACGAACCTGCGCCTGGACCCCTTCGAGCGTCTGGATTTCCCGCAGAACGGGACGCTCAACGGCTCGCAGAATTATTTCACATGGTTCCAGTATGAGTTCTGGCGCTTCGTGTTCGTACAGCAGGAAGTGGGCAAGCTGGCCATGACGGCCATCGAGTACCCTCCCATGCAGAAGGGGTCAAGCTTCAACCTCGATGCCGTGAAAGCGAAGATCGAGGAGGCCATGAAGGCGCACGGACAATAGTCGATGTGCACGCGAAAACGGGAAGGATGCCTGGTGCTCGAACCGACGGGAGGTGAGGCGGTGAAGCGGATAGCGGCATTTCTCTGGTTGGTGTCATTTTTCGTCCTGTGCGTGGCGGTTGGGACGACGCGCGCAGGCGAAGGCGGCCCCGACCTGTCGGTGCGGGGGGTGTCCTTTACCCCCGCCCGCGCGTACGTCGGCGACAAGATCCAGATCACGGTGTTCTTGCGGAACCTGGGTGACCCGTCGGTTTCCTCCTCGATTTCCCCGGTGGTCCGGGCCAACGGCAAGGTGGTGGACAGCCAGCTCTTTTCGTTCGGCGGGGATCCGGGGGTGATGAGCTACACGACGTCGTTCCAGTGGAACACCGGGGGGGCGGCTACGGGGGAATACCGGATCGAAGCGGATTTCTCCTTCGAGGCGGATCCGACGCCGTTCAACAACCTGGTGACGGTGAAACAGCCGCTGATCCTCGTACCCGCGGGCGCGCCGTTCCCGGACGGGCAACCTTCGGGCGGCACGGTACGGTACACGGACCCGGCGGAGCAGGAGTGGTGGAATCGGTGAGATAACCCTTAGACACGAGGAGGAATGAAGGATGGAAATGAAACGGACAGGAAGAATCATGATTCGGGTGTTTGCATTCGCAGCGATCCTC
>JAGGAJ010000094.1 GCA_017889845.1 Deltaproteobacteria bacterium | reverse complement strand
GGAACCCGGCCATGCGGGGAAACCTTGCCTCCACCTATTACGCCTCGGGTGACATCGAGGGGGCAATCCGGGAGTTCCGCAAAGCGGTGGAACTTGCTCCCGGGAATCCCCGGGCAAGGGCGGGGCTGGCCAAATCGTACCTGGCCCTCGGCCGGCACCTTGAAATGGATATCGGGATTCGTTAATATATAGTCAGTAGGAAGCGAGCACGGCAACCTTCGGACAACCGTTCACCTTCCGGGGAAAGGAAGGTGCGGGATGAAACTCCTTCGCCGCGAAACGGGTCTTTCCCCCCCCAGTCAATTCGGTTCCGTAACCCCCTGCAACGTTTTTCCGGAGCGATCTGACAGCGACCGGAACGCCCGCCGTGATGGCGTGCGGTCGGAGTCCTCCAATCCAACTCATCGGATCATGGAAGGGAGGAGAGGAAGATGAAAACGGTAATCCGTAACGCGATGGTCCTGGCGTGCATGGGGCTGCTCCTGTGGGGTGGCGTGGCGGTACCGGCGGAACCCCCCCCTGCCCCGGAAAGCTGTGAATACCTGATGGATGCGATCGAGTGCTATCCTCTGCCGCAGCACGGAAGGTCGCCCGTAGCGGGCATCGTGGCCAGCGACCAGATGGAGGCCGCAACGGCGCGGTCGTACGGCAACGTGGAACCGCTCCATGCATGGCAGCTATATTACCTCGGGGTGCCGAACGCCCCGGAACCGGTCCCGGCGTGGGGGACCGTAGAATACCTGGCCGCCATGGATGAGGGCACCCTCCCGTCCCAGCCCTTCGAGCCGAATCCGCCGGTGACGGTGGCGGCTCCCGCGGAGGGCACGTGGGAGTACAGCCTCGCGATGGAGACGGGGAGTCTGCCGTCGACGTGCGGCGACGAGCCTTGCGCCGCGGAAGAGTTCACCATCCTCGAGGCCGGCGGAATGCCGTACCGGCTCGAGGTGGACTTCGGCGGGAACTGATAGTGGCGCGCGCCAGGCGGTGGTCGACAGACGGGACGGATGAACCGCCCCGTCTGCCGACCCGTACCCCGTAAAGGGCACCTTCCCCCAACCCCCCTCTTCCCCTGACCGCGGGAAGGCGGAAGGGGCCATCCCTCCTATACCACGAGACGCAGCAGGGCCTTGCAGGCGACGCACCGGTTTCCGGAGAGGCCGCGGACGTCCACGCGGTATCCGTCCCGTCCGATCACGGTCGCCCCGCACTTCGGGCATTTCGTGTCCGCCCCCCCCGGCAGGTGGAAGTTCCCCACGTAGACGTAGGGGAGGCGTTCCCGCGCGAGGCGGTACGCCGCAAGGAGGCGCTCCGGCGGAGTCGGCGGGGCGGTGGCCCGGTGCGACGGGAAGTAGCGCGAGAAGTGGAGGGGGATCTCCGGGTCCGTCTCCGCCACGAAGTCGACCACTTTCCGGACCGTGTCGTCGGTGTCGTTGTGGCCGGTGTACAGAAGGTTGGTGAGCTCCACGTGGGTCGCCTTCGCCGACGCGCGGATCGTGTCCAGCACCGGGGCGAGGTCGCCGCCGCACGCCTTCCGGTAGAAGGCCGGGTCCATCGACTTCAGGTCGATGTTCATCGCGTCCACGTACGGGAGGAGCTCCGCGAGGGGGGCCGGGTTGACGAAACCGTTGGTGACCAGCACGTTCTTCATCCCGGCGTCGCGGAACGCCTTCGCGCAGTCGAGGACGAATTCGATCTGGATCAGCGGTTCGTTATAGGTGTAGGCGATCCCCACGGATCCCCCCGCCCGGGCGGCCCGGACCAGGTCCCCGATCCGCACGTTCTCCAGCGGGACCTGCCGAAGCACCAGGTGCCAGTTCTGGCAGAATTCGCAGCGGAGGTTGCACCCGACGGACCCGACGGAGAGGATTGGCCTCCCGGGATGGAAGTGGAACAGCGGCTTCTTCTCGATCGGATCGACCGCGACGGCCGCCACCTTGCAATACGTAGCGGCGCGCAGCGTCCCGCCCCGGTTCTCCCGGACGCCGCAGATCCCGGATTTCCCCTCGGCGATGCGGCACCGGTGGGGGCACAGGTCGCACCGGGCGGCCTCCCCCTCGGGATGCCAGTGCGCCGCGGCGCCCGCGTCAGTACCGGATGTGGAAACCACGGTACACCTCCGATGGCGGCTCCCATGAGACCGCGACGTCGGTCACGGTTGCTCCGGGGGGGCCCTCCCACAGGAATCCGACGACCGTCTCCACCGCCGCGCGGTTCCCCTGGAGCACCGCCTCCACGCGGCGGTCGGGGAGATTTCGGACCCACCCGCGCACGCCGGCGTCCGCCGCGACGCGCTGCGTGAACCCGCGGAACCACACCCCCTGCACGCGGCCGGAGACGACCACGCGCGCCTCCGTGACCTCCTCCATCCCTATCCCGTTTCCCCCAGCATATCGAGGAATTGCCGCTCCGTCAGGACCGGGACGCCCAGTTCCCTCGCCTTCGCCAGCTTGTTTCCCGGGTCCTCCCCGGCCACGAGGTAATCCACCTTGCCGCTGATCCCCGCCGCCACGCTGCCCCCCTCCCTGCGCACCATCTCCTGGGCACGGGCGCGCGGCATCGAGAGAGTCCCCGTGAAGAGGAACGTCTTCCCGGAGGCCTTCCCGGCGCGGGTTGCCGGGGGGAGCGGCGTTACCTCCCGGAGGAGCCGTTCCACGGTCTTTCCGTTCCGCGGCGAGTCGAAGTACGCGCGGAGGGCCGCGGCCACCTCCGGGCCGATCTCCCGGACCTTGCGGAATTCCTCCCCGTCCGCGCCGCGGATCGCCTCGATGGATCCGAAGTGGCGGGCCAGCACCTCCGAGAGGTGTTCCCCCACGAGCGGGATGCCGAGGGCGAAGAGGAACCGGGACATGGGCACGCGGCGGCTCCCTTCGATCGCCCGGACCAGGTTGTCCGCGGATTTCTCCCCGAGGCGCTCCATGGCCGCAAGCGTTTCCCGCTCAAGGCGGTAGAGGTCCGCCGGCTCCGTCACCAACCCCTCGTCCACCAGGGTCGAAACGATCTTCGTCCCCATGCCCTCGATGTCCATGGCATTTTTGGAGACGAAGTGGCGCAGCGCCCTTTTTCGCCTCTCCACGCAACCATCCCCGGTGCACCGGTGCGCCGCTTCGCCGGGGACCCGCTCCACAGGGGCGTCGCAGGCGGGGCACCGGTCGGGGATGCGGAATTTCGGGCCGCGCCCCGGGGATTTCCTCGCGGCGGAGAGGGACTCCACCACCTCGGGGATCACGTCCCCCGCCCTCTGGACGAGGACCCGGTCCCCCACGCGGATATCCCTTCCGTCGATCGTGTCCTGGTTGTGGAGGGTCGCCCGCCGCACGGTCACACCGCGGACGACCACGGGGGAGAGGACGGCCACGGGGGTGATCGTCCCCGTCCGACCGACGCTGACGACGATGTCCTCCACCGTGGTCTCCGCCCGGTCCGGGGAGAATTTCGCCGCCACAGCCCACCGGGGGGAGCGGGAAATCTCGCCGAGCTCCTTCTGGAGCCCCGCGTCATTCACCTTCACCACGACGCCGTCGATCTCATACGGGAGGGAGTCCTTCCCCGCCTCCACCTCCCGGTAGAACGCGACGACCTCGTCGATGCCGCGGCACCGGCGGCTCCACTCCCGGTTCACGGGGAATCCAAGGCCCGCGAGGAGCGCGAGTTCTTCCCAGTGGGTGGTGACGCGCACCCCCTCGACCCTCCCGGTGCCGTAGACCCAGAGCTTCAGGCGGCGGCTTGCGGTCACCCGCGGATCGAGCTGCCGGACCGACCCGGCGGCGGCGTTCCGGGGGTTGGCGAACGCCGGCTCCCCCGCCCGCTCCCGGCCCCGGTTCAGCGCCGCGAGGTCCAGCCTCTCCATGTACACTTCCCCCCGCGTGTCGAGGCGTGACGGGGCGATGCCTCCCTTCTTCCGGTCCTTGGGCAGGGAGAGGGGAATCTCCTGGATGGTGCGCAGGTTCGCGGTCACGTCCTCCCCCCGCACCCCGTCCCCCCGGGTGGCACCGCGGACGTACTCGCCGTCCTCGTACGTCAGCTCGACCGCGAGGCCGTCGATCTTCACCTCCGCGACGTACCCCCCCCGGTCGAGGATTTCCTCCCCGATCCCCCGCCCCTTCAGGAAACGGCGGACCCGGGCGTCGAACTCCCGCAGCTCGGCGTCGGAGAATGCGTTCTGGAGGGAGAGCATCGGCACGTCCCGAACTACCGTGCCAAACGCCTCCACGGGCTCGGCGCCGACGCGCCGGGTAGGGGAGTCCGGGTCGGCCAGCTCCGGGTGCGCGGCCTCGAGCCGGGAGAGCTCGCGGAAGAGGGCGTCGTACTCGGCGTCGGACACTTCCGGCGCGTCGTCCCGGTAATACCGGTCGTTGTGGTACCGGATGAGGCGCCGCAGTTCCTCGGCGCGGGCTTTCGGGGATGTGTCGCGCACCCGTCCTCCTGGTGCACCGCCGCGGACTACTCCTCCAGGGCGGCGATCCCCGGAAGCCGCTTTCCCTCCAGCAGCTCGAGAAACGCCCCTCCCCCCGTCGACACGTACGACATCCGCGAGAAGAGCCCCGCCTTGTGCAACGCCGTGTCCGTGTCGCCGCCCCCCACGATGGTGGTCGCGTCGCTCTCCGCCAGGGCCCGCATGATCGCCAGGGTCCCCGCCGCGAACGGCGCGGTCTCGAAGGCGCCCATCGGCCCGTTCCACACGATCGTCTTCGCGTCCTGGATCGCCTCCCGGAAGAGGAGGGAACTCGCGGGCCCGACGTCCAGCGCCATCATCCCCTCGGGGATCTCCTGCGCCGGCACGGTCCGGGTCGCCGCCGTCGCTTCCAGGCGGTCCGCAACCACGACGTCGACGGGGAGGTAGAGCCTCACCTTGCGGGAAGCCGCCCCCGCGAGAACCTGCCTCGCCGTCTCCGCCATCTCCTTCTCGCAGAGGGATTTCCCGACCCCGTACCCGAGGGCGGCGAAGAAGGTGTTCGCCATCGCCCCGCCGATCAGGATCTTGTCCACCTTGCCCAGCACGTTGTTGATCGCCTCGATCTTGCCGGATATCTTCGCGCCGCCGAACACGGCGACCAGCGGCCGGGCGGGGGAGACCAGGGCCTTCTCGAAGTAGGCGATCTCGTCCTTCATCAGGAGCCCCGCCGCGCGCACCGATACGAACTTCACGATCGCCACGTTCGATGCGTGGCCGCGGTGCGCGGTGGCGAAGGCGTCGTTCACGTAGACGTCGCACAGGGCGGCGAGCTTCCTGCCGAACCCCTCGTCGTTCTTCTCCTCCTCGGCGTGATACCGGACGTTCTCCAGGAGGAGGACGTCCCCCGGCTTCATCGCCGCCACCGCCCTCTCCGCCTCCTCCCCGACGCAGTCGGGGACGAAGCGGACCTGCTTCCCCAGCAGGGTGGAGAGCCGCGGGGCGACCGGCGCGAGGCTCATCTCCGGCACCCGCTTCCCCTTGGGGCGACCCAGGTGGGAAAGGAGGATCGTCTTCGCTCCGCCCTCCACCGCCATCCGGATCGTGGGGAGCGCCGCCTGGAGCCGCGTGACGTCGGTGACGTTCCCGGACTTGTCCATCGGGACGTTGAAGTCGACGCGGACGAGCGTCCTCTTCCCGGAAAGGTCCAGCTGGTCCATGGTGCGGATCCTCATCTCTCCATCCTCCTTGGATCGGCGATTCGGGTGCGTACGGTTGGAATAGTACCAAAAACGGCGGGGCGAATCACCGCCGCAGCAGCCCCATGAGGATCTCGAGCGCGATCAGCAGGATGATGATCATCTCGAGCGTCTCCGTCCGCGCGGCCTGCGCCCGGTTGTTCAGCACGGTGTAGATCTCCGTCAAGGTCGCCAGCTGGTCGCGCACCGTCCCCTCGTACTTCTCCGCCCCCACCTTGCGGCGCGCCTCCTCGTAGACCCGGGCGAGGTAGACGTCCCCGACCAGCTTCAGGGCGTTGTAGATCCGCTCCCGGACCAGCGAGACGTCGGTGCGGATCTGGGAGAGCTTCCGCAGCGGCGGCTCGTACGGGTCGCGGAGGATGCGGAAGAGTCTCCTGCGGGGCCGGAGCTCCTCCGTCATCCCGTCGATGGCGTCGTGGAGGAGGCGGTCGAAGAAGCGCAGCTCCAGCAGCTGGACGTTGAGGAACTCGAGGACCTCGGCGGTGTCCTGGAACCTCGGGTCGAAGACGAAGGCCGCGTTCCACTCCGCGAGGAACAGGTCGTTTTCGAAATACCGGATCGGCGACCGGAGGATCTCCGCGACCGCCGCCTCGCTGAAACGACCCCGCTCCAGCGTCAGCAGCCGCGCCAGGTCCGCGGGGAGCCGGGAGAGGATTTCCGTCCCGGTCCGCACGGGATCGAAGGCTCCGACGTGCCACAGGCAATACTCCTCGACGAGGTCCGCCAGCCCCGGGCGGGAGATCGCCGGGCGGATCCGGTCAAAGACGGCCCCGGCGGCCTCCCGGGCGGCCCTCGCGAGGCCGGGCTCCGCCGCGAGGGCGAGCGCGGTCTCCGCGTACCCCTCCCACGGCATGTCCCGGACGGGGAGCGTCAGCGTGACGGAGAGGACGCCGAAATCGAAGATCTTCACCGTCGTCTCCAGCCGGTGGGTCGCCCCCCCCGCCGCGGCCTCCACCGGTCTGCCCGGGACGACGAGGGGCTTCGGGCGGTACTGGATGTGCGCCGGGGCGGGCCGGGCCCCCGTGATGCCGGGGGACTCGGACGCCTCGCACAGGACGCGGGCCCCGTCGAGGGAGATCTCGAACCCCGCCTCGTAGGCGAAGAAGAAGAAGAGGTGGCCCGAACCCACCCGGACGCCGCTTCCGTTGCTCACGACGGGCCCCCGATCAGGGACGGGTACAGGTTGAACAGGAAGTGGGCGAGCACGGGGACGTAGACGTTCCCCGACGCCTTCCGCCCCATCCCCAGGAGCACCCCGGGGA
>JAGGAJ010000093.1 GCA_017889845.1 Deltaproteobacteria bacterium | reverse complement strand
TCCCCAAGATCCCCAAGATCCCGAAGATCCCGGTCCTTTTCTTGCGATAATATACCCCCATGGGCGATCCGGTCCCCATCAGCCGAAGGTCGTTCAACGAGAGGCTCCTCGAGACCCTGACCGTCCCGCAGGCCGAGCGGGAAGGGCTGCTCGACCAGGCGCGCAGGGAAGGCGCCGCCTTCGCGCGCGGGCTGGTCTCGCGGGGCCTGCTGACCGCGGAAGCGCTTCGCCGTGCGTATGAAGAGCTGTGCGGCGTTCCTGCGTTCCGCCGGGATCCGGAAACGGAGCGCCCCCTTCCCGGGGTGGCCCTCCCCCTCTCCTTCCTGCGGGCGAGGCTGCTCCTCCCCGTCGCGCTCTCGGACGGCACGCTGACCGTCGCGATGGCCGACCCGCTCGACGCGGACGCAAGGGAAGCGGTGGCGCGGGCGACGGGGAAGCGCGTGGAGGCGCAGGCCGGGACGGAGGAGGAAGTCCGCGAGGCGATCGAGAAGGCGTACGGCGACTCCGGCGCCTCGATGGAGCGGATCGTCGAGCAGGTCTCGGACGAGGTGCCCGAGACCGTCGCAGGCGACGAGCGGGTGGAGCAGCTGATCGGGGTCGCCTCCGAGGCCCCGATCATCCGGCTGGTGAACTTCGTCATGGCCCGCGCCATCGAGCGCGGCGCGAGCGACATCCACCTGGAGCCGTACGAGAAGGCGCTGCGCGTCCGGTACCGCATCGACGGCGTCCTCGAGGACGTGGAGTCCCCCCCCCGCCGCCTCCAGACGGCGATCATCTCCCGCATCAAGATCATGGCGCGCCTGAACATCGCCGAGAGCCGCCTTCCGCAAGACGGGCGCGTGAAGCTGCGGATCGGGGGGAAGGAGATCGACTTCCGCGTCTCCACCATCCCGACGCTGTACGGCGAAAGCGTCGTCATCCGCATCCTGGACCAGTCGTCCGTGCCGCTGAACATGGAGACGCTGGGGTTCGCCCCCGACACCCTGTCGACCTTCCGGCCCATGGTGTCCGCGCCGTACGGCATGGTCCTGGTGACGGGCCCCACGGGGAGCGGGAAGACTACCACCCTGTACGCCGCCCTGCAGGAGATCAAGTCCCCGGAGCGGAAGATCATCACCATCGAGGACCCCGTGGAGTACCAGATCCCGGGGGTCATCCAGATCCAGGTCAAGCCCCAGATCGGGCTGACGTTCGCCTCCGGCCTGCGCTCCATCGTCCGGCAGGACCCCGACGTGATCCTCGTGGGCGAGATCCGCGACCGGGAGACGGCGGAGATCGCCATCCACTCGGCGCTGACCGGCCACATGGTCCTCTCCACCCTCCACACCAACGACGCCCCCGGCGCCGTGACCCGCCTCCTCGAGATGGGGGTGGAGGAGTACCTCCTGCCGTCGTGCCTGATGGGCGTCCTCGCCCAGCGGCTGGTGCGCACGATCTGCGACGCGTGCTCCGCGCCGCGGGAGGTCCCGCAGGCGCTCCGCGAGGAGGTGCTCCGGGAGACCGGTGCCTTCCCGGAAGGGGACCAGCGGGCCGGGCGCGGGTGCGAGGCGTGCGCCGGGACCGGGTACCGCGGCCGCAGCGGCATCTTCGAGCTACTCCCCGTCACGGACGGGGTGAAGGAGCTCATCCTGTCGCGGGCCGACTCCGGGACCATCCGCGAGAAGGCGGTGGGAGAGGGGATGCGGCTGCTGCGCGAGGACGGCTGGGAAAAGGTGCGCCGCGGGGTCACCACCATCGAGGAAGTCCTGCGCGTCACCCGGATCGGGTAGGGGCGGGGGCCACTAGATGGCGGTCTTCGGGTACCGGGTCACCGACGGCTCCGGCAAGGTCACGGAAGGGGTGATCGAGGCGTCCGGGGAGCGGGCCGCGACGGACCGCCTGCGGGAGATGGACCTCGTCCCGATCCGCGTGTGGCCCGCGGCGGCCGGCGCGGAGCGCAAGGGAGAGGCGGCCCGCCCCGGGAGCGGGGCTCGCGCGGCGCGCAGGGACCTCCTCCCGTTCCTCCAGGGGTTCAAGACGCTCCTCTCCGCGGGGATCCCGATGGACCGGGCCCTGGAGATGATGGCGGAACTGTTCCGCGGGGGGCCGATGGGGGCGGTGGCGACGGCCCTCCTGCGGGACGTCCGGGCGGGGAGTTCCCTCTCCGACGCGATGCGCAAGGCCCCCGGGAATCCCTTCAGCCGCTTCCTCGTCCAGATGGTCCAGGCCGGCCAGGCCACCGGCCGCCTCGAGGACGCCCTCGACCAGGCGTACCGCTTCATGGAGCGGTCGCGGGAGTTCCGCGCGAACCTCCTCGGGTCGCTCCTCTATCCGGCGATCCTGCTCGTCGCCTCCCTCCTCTCTGTCGTCCTCCTCGTGGTGTTCGTCGTCCCGCGCTTCGCCGGCGTCTTCGCGGCATCGGGGGTGCTGCTCCCGCTACCCACCCGCGTCCTCCTGGGGGTCAGCACCTTCCTGCGGGAGTACGCGGTCTACCTGGTTGCGGTCGGCGCGGCCGCCTGGTGGCTCGCGCGCAGCGTCCTCTCCCGCCCGGAGGCGCGACGGGACTGGGACCGCGGGAAGATGACCTGGCCCCTGGTGGGGGGAACGCTTTCGGCGATGGAGACTTCCCGCGTCGCCCGGTCGCTCTCCTCGCTGCTCACCGGCGGCGTGCCGATCCTCTCCGCCTTCGTGATCGCCCGCGAGGTGAGCGGGAACGCGGCGGTCCGGGAGGGGATGGAGGCTGCGAGGCTGCGGATCCAGGGGGGCGCCAAGGTGGCGCAGGCCCTCGGGGAGACGACGCCGTTCCCGCCCCTCGCGCTCCAGATGATCGCCGTGGGGGAGGAGACCGGTCGCCTCGAGGCCATGCTCGAATCCGTGGCGGACAGCTACGAGGACACGGCGCGGCGCAGCCTGAAGAACTTCCTCACGCTCCTCGAGCCGGCGGTGATCCTGGGGATGGGGCTGCTCGTGGGGTTCATCGTCCTGTCGATCTTCCTCGCCATCTTCCGGCTCAACGAGGTCCCGTTCTGATGCGCCGGCCCGCGGGCTTCACCCTGGTCGAACTGATCGTCGTGCTGGCCATCCTCGCGGCCCTCGCGGCGCTGGCCGCCCCCTCCTTCTCCCGGACGATCGCCTCCGCGCGGCTGCGCTCCGGCGCCTCGGAGGTCCGCGCCACCCTCGCGCGAGCCCGCTCCCTCGCAGTTGCGGGAGGGCAGGTCCGATCGGTCGCCTTCGACCTCGAGAAGGGGGAGTACGGGATCGACAACGAGGCGTCCCTGCGGCGCCTGCCGGACACGGTCGGTTGGGGGGGGGTGCGGGTCGTCGGCGACCGGAAGGAGCGCGGCGGTGCGCGCGTGCTCTTCTTCCCGGACGGCAGCGCGGAAGAGGCCGAGGTGACGGTGACGCTTCCGGACGGCGGCCGGATCCGGGTGACCGTGGACCCCCTCACGGGGATCGTGGAGGCGGGGACGTGACGGCGCGGCGGGGGGCGGAACGGGGATTCACCCTGCTCGAGGTGATCGTAGCGATGGCCCTCTTCGCCGCGGGGATCGTCGCCGTGTTCCAGCTGTATTCCGGCGCGCTGCGCCTGGCCGCGGGCTCGCGCGACGCCTCGGCGTCCTCCATCTACGCCCGCCAGCGGATGGAGGAGGCGCTTCTGGTCCCCAACCCGGTCGAGGGGGTGGAACGTGGGGCCTTCGGGGACCGGTACCGGTGGGAGGTCGCGACGTCGATCATGCCGCAGGTGGAGGAGACACCGTACGACGAGGTACGGGTCCGCGTCACCGTGTCGTGGAGGGACGGCGCGGACGAGCAGGCGGTGCACCTCTCCGCGACGCGCTGGCACCGGAAGGAGCAGGGCGGTGGAGCGTAACCGGCGCCCGCGGGGCAACGCCCGCGGCTTCACGCTCCTGGAGCTGGTCGCGGCCCTCGCGATCCTCGCGCTGATCGCGGGGAGCGTGGCGGTCGGGATCCGGCTCGCCTCGGGGTCGATCGAGCGGGGGGAGGCGGTCGCACGGGATGCGTCCCGCCTGCGCGCCGCGGTGGGGATCGTGGAGCGCGCCATCCGTTCGCTGGATCCCATGCCGCTCGCTGCGGAGGGCAAAGCAGCCGTCTACTTCTCCGGCGAGGGGAGGAAGCTCCGGTTCCTCACCGCGCTCGCCCCCGCCACCTTCGCAGGCGGCGGGATGCGGCTGATCTCCTTCTTCGAGCGTTCCGGCGAGGGCGGCGGGCTCGCGGTGGCGACGGCGTCGCCATTCCGCCCCGGGGGAGCGGAAAACTGGGACGGGACGGAGGGGGCGCGGATCCTGGTCCCGGGGGCGACGGAGGTCTCCTTCACCTACTCCGAGGGGCCCGCGCAGGACGGAACGTGGGAATGGCTTCCCGCGTGGGAGCCGCAGGAGCCCGGCCGCCTCCCCGCAGCCGTGCGGCTTACGTTCACCGCCCCGGGGGATGACGGCCCCCGGGAGAACGCCTTCGTCGTCCCGATCCCCGCGGGGGGAGGGTTCGGCGGATGAGGGGGAAAAGGGGGATCGCCCAACTGCTGGTCCTGTGGGCCCTGCTCCTCCTGGGGACGCTGGCGCTGGGATTTTCCCTCTCCATGCGCACGGAGGCGCAGGCGGCGCGGAACGGGGTGGACGACGTGCGGGCGTATTTCCAGGCGCGCACCGGCGTGATGCGGGCGGTCGCGCTCCTGTCCACCGTCCCGGCGGACAACGTGATGCGGACGGAGATCGCGGGGGAGGAAGGGGACTCCTCCTACGTGGTCCGCGTCGAGAGCGAGAACGGGAAGGTGGACATCAATTTCGTGGCGGAAGGCGTGCTCCTTGAGATGCTGCGGAAAGCGGGCCTGCCGGACGACGGGGCGGAAGGGCTGCGGGACGCCATCCTCGACTGGCGGGACGATGACGACAATCCGCGCGCGCGGGGGGCGGAAGCCCCCGACTACGCGAAACTGCCGGAGCCGCTGCTGCCGAGGAACGGGAAACTCCTCTCGATCGATGAACTGCGGTTCGTGAGGGGGGTGACCCCGGAACTGTTCGACCGGTTCCTCTCCCGCGTGTTCACCGTGAACGGGACCTCACCGCAGGTCAGCTACCTCCTGGCGCCGGAGGTCGTCCTTCGGTCGCTGCCCGGGATCACCCCCGAGGGAGCCGCGCAGATCGTGGAGCGGCGCGCCGCGGACCCCCCGCTCTCTCCCGCGGGGCTCGCCGCGATGGTGGGGGAGGGGCTGCTGACCTCGCAGGGGCTGGCGCTGATCGCGGGGAGAGGGGCGTCGAACCGGTACACGATCACCGCGACGGGCCGCGCCGGGGCCGGGATTTCCCACGCCGTGCGGTGCCTCGCGGAAATTTCCGGTGGGGGGAAAAAAGCGGTTAATATACTGGGATGGCTGGACCAGGCCCCGCGGGAGGTGGAGGGGTGAGACGGTTCCAGGCGGTCGTCGGGATCGACCCGTCCGGAGGGCGCCTCTGCGTCGTCGCGGTCCGTGTCGGGGTGGGCGGCCGCACCGTCGCGCTCCCGCCGCTGTCGCACGACTTCCGCGCCGAGCGGGAGGACGCCCGCTTCGGGGAGGCGGAAGGCGTGCTCGGCGACTTCGTCGCCCGGAACGGCCTCGTCGGCGCCCGGGCGTTCCTGGTCCTCCCCGCGGATCGCGTCCATATGGCCCGCGCCGCGTTTCCCCCCATGCGGGAGAAGGACCTCCGCGAAGCGGTCGGGCTGGAGCTGGAGCGGCTCTTCCCCCTGGCCCCGGCCGCGATGCGCCACGCCTACCGAAGGCTCCCCGAAAAGGCGGTGGACGGCAGGATCCGCCTCGTCGTGGCGGCGGCCCCGTTCGACTGGATCGACCGGTGGGAGGAGACCGTTTCCCGCGTCGGCCTGACCCTGGGTGCGGCGGTCCCCGCCGGCTGGGCAGTCGCGGCCGCCGTGTCGCGCTTCGGCGGTCCCCAGGCGACCGAGGGCGGGGGGCTTTCGGTCGTCCTGCGCTGGGTCGAGGGGCGGGTGGAGGGGACCGTCCTCGCCGGGGGAGAGGCGGTGTTCTGCGGCAGCCGCACGGCCACGCCGGCGTCGGCTCCCCCGGAGGGGCTCTCCCTCGCGCTGTCCGGCCTGACCGACGTTCCCGTCCCCGCGGAAGAGGCGCCCGTGGATCTGTTCGCCCCCGCCGGGTGGTTCCCGCCGGGCGAGTTCCGGCCCGGCGCGGCGGGGTTCTCCTTCCGGGTGCGGGAAGGGATGCCGCAGGCCGTCGCGGCGCTTTCCGTTGCCGGGGGGCAGGAAGGCCCCGCGGATCCGCTCCCGTTCCTCTGCGCCTACGGCGCCGCCGTGGCGGGGAGGAGCATGGACCTCCTCTCGCCGCATCGCGCGGGGGAGCTGTCCCGGCCGGCCAGGGCGGCCGTGGCGGTCTCCGCCGCCGCCGCCGTCGCCCTTGCCATGGCGTGGCCGGCGGCCGTTGCGTGGAAGACGGAGTACGATCTCCGGCGGCTCGACGCGCAGATCGCCGCCCTGCGCCCCTACGCGGAAGCGTACGAGGAGACCGTCGCCGACCTGGACGGCATCCAGGCGAAGGTGGCGGTCCTGAGGGAGGAGACGTCCACCGCCGGGGAGACGCTCCTGATCCTGAAGGAGGTCACGGACCGGGTGCCGAACGGGTCGTGGATCCAGTCGCTGCGCCTGGAGGGGCACAAGGTCGACCTGGAGGGGCATTCCTCCTCCGCCTCCGAGATCTTCCCTGCGCTGACGCGCGACGGCCGTTTCCGTTCCGTGGAGTTCGCGGCCCCCATCACGCGGCAGGCCGACAACATCGAACGGTTCAAGATACGGGGAGAATACGTGCCGCCGCCCGCGGTCCCGCCCGCCCCGGGAGGCGCGAGATGAACCCGCTCGGGGCTCTCACCGCGCGCTTCCACGCCCTTTCCACCCGGGAGAGGGCGCTCGTGGCGGCGTGCCTCCTGTGCGTGGCCGGTTTCGCCGGGGTGAAGTGGGGCGTCCTGCCGGCCCGTGCGGAGTACCTGAGGAACCGCGCGGCCATCCCCCAGCGGCTCGCCACGATCGCGCGCTACGACGCGATCCGCCAGGGCCAGGAGCGGATCGACGAGGAG
>JAGGAJ010000092.1 GCA_017889845.1 Deltaproteobacteria bacterium | reverse complement strand
TACGCTCCCGGCGCCTCTTCCGCCATCGATCCCTCCCGACGGATTCTCCCCGGCATTATATTCCCGTTCGACATGTCCGACGTCGCGGAGATCGGGAGAATCCCGGGGTGCCGGCGGGAACGCGGCGGGGCGGGTCGGTCAGACGGCGTGGGAACGCAGCTGGCGTAGCATCTCCTCGTCGAACCCTTCCGGCATGCAGACGTCGCCGGGGACCACCATGCGGGACTGGCACGCGAGGAAGAGCGGGACGATCTCCGGGTCGAACTGGGTCCCCGCGCACCGCCGGATCTCCGCATTCGCCTCGTAGACGGGAAGTGCTTTGCGGTACGCGCGGGTGGACGTCATCGCATCGAAGGTGTCGGCCACCGCCATGATGCGGGATGGAAGCGGGATCCTGTCCCCGGCCAGCCTCGCCGGGTATCCCCGCCCGTCGAACCGTTCGTGATGGTGGAGGATCGCCGGGAGAAGCGGCTGGAAGAACGGGATGGGCTCGAGGATCCGCATCGCCGTCTCGGGATGGCGGACGATCTCCCCGAACTCCTCTTCGGTGAGCCTCCCGGGCTTGTTCAGCACCACCTCGCGCACGCCGATCTTCCCGAGGTCGTGCAGCACCGCGGCCCTCCGCAGCATCTCGATCCCCTCCTCCGGCAGCCCCATTTCCCGGGCGATGGCCACGGAGTAGATCGTCACCCGCTGGGAGTGGCCTCGGGTGTAGAAATCCTTCGCCTCGAGGGCCTTGATGAGGGCATCGATGGACCGCACGTACATCGAGTTGATGAGGTCGGTCTGCTCCTTCACCTTCCTCTCGAGGTTGATCCGGTAGTCCAGGAGTTGCCGCTCGATCTCCTTCTTCCGGAGGGCGTTCTGGATGGTGATGAGGAGCACCTCGAAGTTGAACGGCTTGGTGATGTAGTCGCAGGCCCCCATCTTGAGGGCGCTGACCGCGGTGCCCAGCTCGGCGTTGGCGGACATCACGATCCCCGCCGTTTCGGGAGATCGCCGGGACCACTCCCCGAGGAGCCTGATCCCGTCCATACCGGACATGCTGAGGTCGGTGAGGAGGACGGAATAGCGCCCGTTCCCGAGTTTGTCGAGCGCCTCCTCCCCGCTGGCCGCCTCCTCGACGTGGTATCCCGCCATCTCGAGGCGCTCCCGCACGATGGCGCGCAGGAGTTCCTCGTCGTCCACCACGAGGACCCGCTGCCCGCCGTTGCCGCCCCCGAAAAGGGCCTCCGGAATGCCGACGGTCGGGATCATTCCGGTCGTATCGGCAGGGTGCGGGGGGAACTTCACCGGAATGTCGCGGTCCCGGTCCATCCGCCCCTCACACGTTGAACCGGACGTGGAAGATCTCCCCGTCCTTGACGATGTATTCCTTCCCTTCCAGCCTCAGCTTCCCCTCCGTCCTGGCCTTCGCCATCGACCCGCAACGCAGGAAATCCTCGCAGGGGATGACCTCCGCGCGGATGAATCCCTTCTCCAGGTCGGAGTGGATCCTCCCCGCCGCGCCGAGGGCGGAGGTCCCCCTGCGGACGTTCCACGCGCGCACCTCGTCCTCCCCCACCGTGATGAAGGAGATGTACTCCATCGCGTCGAAAGCCCCCCGGACCAGCTGGTCCCGGGCACTCCGGGCGATCCCCATCTCCCGGAGGAACTCCGCCTGCTCGGCGGGGGAGAGCCGGGAGATCTCCTCCTCCACTTTCGCGCACAGCCGGACCAGCGGCGCCTTCGCCTCCTCTGCCGCCTTCGACAGCTCGGGGTACGGTTCCCCCCCCAGCCCTTCCTCCCCGACGTTGAGGACAAGGAGCATCGGGATCCGGCTGATGAAGCGGAAACCCGAAATCGCCCGCTCCTCCTCTCCCCGGATGTCGACCCGGCGAAGCGGGATGTCCCGCTCGAACGCCTCGATGGCCTTGTGGAGGGCCGTCCACTCGGCGTCGCGCCGGGCCTCTTTCGTCATCCGCTCGATCCGTTTCTGGGCGACGAGGTAGTCGGAGAGGACCATGGCGGACGCGATCTCCCGGAACTCGGCAGGGGGGGAAAGCCCCCCGGGAGGAGCCGGGTGGAAATCGTCGGAGAACCCCCGCAGCAGGACGGCGAGGACGTCCATGTTCCGCATGGCCGCCAGCGCCTGGACGGAGAGGAACTCCGGCTCCCCCGCGTCGATGTCGTGGAACGAGATGGAGACGTGGGTGACCTTCTTCGGGCGGAAGATCTCCGCCAGCCTGTCCACCCGGTCGTCCGGCACCTTGATGGCGCACACGCCCGCCTGCTTCCCCTGGGAAACCCCCTCCCCGCCGGCCAGCGCGCGGAACAGGGTGCTCTTCCCGGCCCCCCCGTGCCCGAAAATGCCGACGTTCACCGCCCCATCCCCTCCCTTGGTCAGTCCGGGACCCCCGCGAGGAGGTCTTCCTCGGGGAAGCGTAGCCCCGACAGGCGGCTCCTGGCAAGGACGTACGTCTCCTGGCGGGCGAAATCCCTGTACCCGGGGCGCTCGAGGATCCTGCGCACGTCCTTCATCTGTGTCTTGTGGCAGTAGAAGGCGGAGATCTTCGTCTCCACGGTTCCCGAGGTGTCGACGATGGCGGAGAGCTTCTCCCGCGGGACCCCGGCCAGCGGCGCGTCCCACCCCTCGAGGACCTCCCTGGCGATCTCGAACTGGTACAGCTTGAGCGGCGCCCAGCTCCCGGCCCCGGAGCGCAGCGGATCCGGGTACCACGTCGGGTCCGCGGCGCGGTCGAACGCCGACAGCGCCACCTCGCACATCACCTTGTGGTCCGGGTGCCGCGACACCCCCTCGGGGCCGAAACCCACCAGGACGTGCGGGCGGACGGTCCGGATCACCTCCACCGCGCGCTCCACCAGCAGTTCCCTCGGCGCCGCGGCGAGCTGGCCGTCCAGGAAGCCGAGGAAGTGCACCTTCCCGATCCCCAGGATCCCGGCCGCGGCGAGCAGTTCCGCCGTCCGGACCTCCCCGAGGTGCTCCCGGTCGGTCAGCGGAGGGTCGCCCACCATGCCGGCCTCGCCGCGCGTCGCGGTGGCCAGGTGCACCTCGGCGCCTTCCCGCGCGTACCTGGCGATCGTCGCCCCGGGGCCGAATGTCTCGTCGTCGGGGTGGGCGAGGAGAAACAGAAGCCTTTTCAGCATGATGGAGCCCCCGTGGAGTGGATGGCACAGGGTAAGATATCCGGCGGCGGCGAAAGGGTTCCGCAATTCCCCTTGGCCGCGGCGAGGAACGGAAGGTACAATCGTTCATCGTCGCCTCCCCCCACGGCGACGGACGAAGGAGCCCCCCGAATGCACGAAAACCTCTTCGCATCCTGCATCCAGGGCGCGCGGGCCGTCCTCGGCCTGGCCCGGACGACCCTCGCGGACGCCGCCGGCCGCCGCGGGAAGGACGCCCCCCTTTCCTACCCCGGGACGGCGTACGAACTGCCGGTTGCCTTCGGGTTGACCGACATCTCCGTATCGACCCTCGCCGGAGCGGGGAACGTGCTCGACCTCGCGGAGTCGCTGGTGCGCGACGGCGGGACCGCGGAGAACGCCCTCGACGCCGGCGCCGCCACGCTCCTCGCGGCCGAGGTGCTGGGGGCGCTCTCCCACGAGAAGGGGAACCCGTACCCGCCGCCGGCCGTGGGATTCGTCCCCGATTCGATCCTCCGCAAGCTCGGCATCTTCATGGTGGACGGGTCGGTCCCCGGCGTCGCCGTGGTCGTCGGGAAGGCGTCGGACCCCGCCGTCGCCGCGTCGATGGTCCGCGGATTCCAGGAGATCGGCCTCCTCGTCTTCCTCGCGGGGGACGTCGTGTCCCAGCTGGACGCGGAAGGGGTGAAGCTCGGCGAGGAGTTCAAGACGTTCCCGCTGGGACCCCTCCCCGCGGTGATCCACGCCGTCAACTTCGCCGTCCGGGCGGGGCTGACCTTCGGCGGCATCGGGCGCGGCCAGTCCGCCGCGATGCTCGCCTACCTCGCGAACCGGGTGAAGGCGTTCGTGTGCGCACTCGGGCCGCCGGACGCGGTGGCGCTGGCCGTGGCGGCGGGGGCGATGAAGGCGGGCCTCACGGTCATCGCAGACCAGCCGGTCCCCGAGATCCCGGGGCTCCTGCTCTCCCGCCCCGCGGGGGAGGAGATGGCCCGCGCGGGGATGGAGGCGCGGGGGATCAAGGTGAAGATGGTCAAGGTCCCGATCCCGATCGCCTTCGGCCCGGCCTTCGAGGGGGAGCGGATCCGCAAGGCCGACACCCACGTGGAGTTCGGCGGGGGCCGCTCCATGGCGTACGAACTCGTGCGCTCCGCGCCGCCGGAGGAGGTCCGCGACCGGGAGATCGAGGTCGTCGGGCCGGACATCCCGGGGCTTCCCGCCGGGACCGCCCTCCCGCTGGGGATCGAGGTGCGGGTCGCGGGGGCGCGGATGCAGCGGGACTTCGAGTCGGTCCTGGAACGCCGCATCCACCGGATCGTCAACTACGGCGAGGGGACGATGCACGTCGCGCAGAGGGACACCACCTGGATCCGCATCGCCGCGGAGGCGGTGGAAAAGGGATTCGCCCTCGCCGACCTCGGGATGATGCTGTACGCCAAGATGCACGCGGATTTCGAGAACATCGTGGACAAGGTGTCCGTGCGGATCTCCACGCGGGAGGAGGACGTCCTGGCGGGGGTCGCGGGGGCGCGGGCCGTGTACGCGGAGCGGGACGCCCGGGCGCGCACGCTCACCGACGACGCCGTGGAGGAATTCTACTCCTGCACCCTGTGCCAGTCCTTCGCGCCCAACCACGTCTGCATCGTCTCCCCGGAGCGGCTGGGGCTGTGCGGCGCGATCAACTGGCTCGACGGGAAGGCGGGGTACGAGATCACTCCGACGGGACCAAACCGGCCGGTGGCCAAGGGTGCGGTCCTCGACCCGGTGAAGGGCGCCTTCGAGGGGATCAACGCATTCGTCCGGGAGAATTCGCGCAACACCGTGCACGAGATGAACCTCTATTCCATCATGGAAGCGCCGATGACCTCGTGCGGCTGCTTCGAGTGCATCCTCGCCGTGATCCCCGAGGCGAACGGCGTGATGGTGGTCAACCGCGAATTCGCCGGCCAGGAGACTCCCTGCGGGATGGGTTTCTCCTCCCTCGCGGGTTCCGTGGGGGGCGGCGTCCAGACCCCGGGTTTCATGGGCGTGGGGAAGCATTACCTCCTCAGCCGGAAGTTCCTCGGTGCGGAAGGAGGACTCGCCCGGGTCGTTTGGATGACGCGGGAGATGAAGGAGCACCTCGGGGAGGCCCTGCGGGAGCGGGCCGCGGAGATCGGGCTGCCGGGCCTGATCGACCAGATCGCGGACGAGACGGTGGCGAAGACGCCCGAAGCGCTCGTTTCCCACCTGGCGAAGGTGGGCCACCCCGCCCTCGGCCTGCCGCCCCTGCTGTGACCGTCGCGCTTCCCGAGCAGAGATTCCCGGGGAGGGTCCTGCAGGTGACGCTGCCCGCCGGGCCCGGCGGGACCCCCGTCACCGTCGGGGGCCAGAACGGCCTCCCCTATGCTCCCGAGGGGGACCGCCCCAACCGTCCCGCCGTCGGCATGGAGGTGCGCAGCGGGGCGGAGGAGCTTCCGCCCTCCCTCGAGGCCGCCATCGGGAGCCTCGCCGGCGACCCGGTCGCGCTCGCCCGCCGGTGCGTCTCCGGGTGGGGCGCCCGCTTCCTGTTCCTGTCCCTCACGGGTTGCCACCCCGACTCCGGCGGCCGGAGCGTCGCGGACGGCGCAGCCCTCGTCCGGGAACTCCTCGACGCCGTTCCCGCCCCCGTCATCGTGGGGGGGTGCGGGGACGAGGAGGTGGACGCGCGCCTCTTCCCCGCCGTGGCGGAAGCCGCGGCGCGCCCCGTGTTCCTGTCGTACGCGGAGGAGAAGAATTACCGCCTCGTGGCGGGGGCCGCGCTGGCGTACGGGCACGGCCTGGTCTCCTGGTCGCCCATCGACATCAACATGGCGAAGCAGATCAACCTCCTCCTCGCCGACCTCGGATTCCCCCCGGAGCGCGTGGTCATGGATCCGCTGACCGGGGGCCTCGGGTACGGGCTGGAGTACACCTGCTCCATCGTGGAGCGGATCCGGCTGGCGGGCCTCTCCGGCGACGGGATGCTCGCGCGGCCGGTCCTGTGCCAACTCGGGGACGCCTGGAAGGCGAGGGAGGCGTCGGATGCCTCGGAGGCCTCCTGGGGGGACGTCGGGCTCCGCGGGCGCCGCTGGGAGGAGACCACGGGGCTCGCCTGCCTCGCCGCCGGGGCCGACCTGCTCGTCTGCCGCCACCCGGAAAACGTGGCGACCCTGTCGGGGGCTGCATGGCGCTGACGGCGCTGGACATCTACAAGCTCCTGCCGAAGACCAACTGCAGGGATTGCGGCTTCCCCACGTGCCTCGCTTTCGCGATGCAGATGACCGCGGGGAAGGCGACGGTCGACCTGTGCCCCCACGCCTCGGAGGAGGCGAAGGAAACCCTGGGAGCCGCCGCCGCGCCGCCGCTGCCGAAAGTGACCGTCGGCACGGGCGGGTGCGAGGTTGTCCTGGGGGACGAGACGGTCCTCTTCCGCCACGAGAAGACGTTCTACCACCCGACCGCGTTCGCGGTGTCGGTGACCGATGGCCTCTCCCCCGCCGCGTTCGCGGACCGGCTCCGGGCGATCCGGTCGCTCGCCTTCGAGCGGGTCGGGCAGCGGATCGCCGTGGACCTCGTGGCGCTGCGGTGCGTCTCGGGGGATCCCGCCGGGTACGCCCGGGCGGCGGCGTTCGCCCTGGAGGCCACCGGCCTCCCCCTCGTGCTCATGGCACCCGCGGGCCCGCTCGCCGCGGCCGCGGAGGCGGTGGGAGGATCCCGCCCCCTGCTGGCCCCGCCACCGGACGCCCTCGAGGCGGCGGCGAGGATCGCCGCGGAGCGGAAACTCCCCTTGCGGGTCCGCGCGCGCGGAATCGAAGGCCTGTCGGCCGCGTTGCGGACGGCGCGCGCCGCGGGAGCGAAGGAGCTGGTCGCCGACCCCGCGCCGGGGGACCTCCCCGAAGCGGTGGCCGACGCCGTCCACATCCGGCGGCTGGCGATCCTCGCCCGGAACCGGGACCTCGCGTACCCGACCGCCTTCGACCTCGGCGACCCGTTCCCCGATCC
>JAGGAJ010000091.1 GCA_017889845.1 Deltaproteobacteria bacterium | reverse complement strand
AGGTAGCACACCACGCGCTGCCGGAAGGAGTTGGCGTTCAGGAACAGCAGACGGCCGTCCCGCGGGTCGGGCAGGTCGATCACGCGGACCACCCCGTCCCACTCCGCGTCGTCCGGAAGCAGTTCCGCGAGCCGGTTCCCCGCCCCAAGCAGGAACTTCCGGTTCAGGGCGTCCCCGCGCTGCTTCGGGTTGACCGCCATGTAGAGCATGCTGGCCTCCACCAGGTCGTTGAAGAAATGGGTCCCGAGGGATACGTCGGGGACCACGTCCATCCCCACCCCCACGACCTCGCAGATCACCGACACCGTGCTGATCTCCGCGAACGAAACCGGCACGCCCAGGGACGGGGTGCTCGTCCCCCACCGCCCGGGGCCCACGAGGAGGACGTTCGGGCTCCCCTGTTCCCGCGGCAGGCGGTTGATCCGGCCGATCAGGCGCGCCACGGACCCCCGCTCCCGGACCGGAAGGGCCGAGTACGCGTCGGGGTCCACGTAGATGACGCGGTCGATCAGGGAGAGGGAGCTCTGCCCGATGACCGGCCCCCGGGACGCCAGCACCAGGGCGTCCCGGGCGATCCGTTTCGGAGGCTCGACGATGTTCCCCCCCTCCTTCACCTGGAGGGGCCGGCACTGGACCAGGTTGATGCGGCAACGGCCGCCGGGGAGGAAATTCGCGGTGAACTCCGTGTCCACGGGATACTCGTAGGCGTCCCGCAGGATCCCCAGCATCTCCCGGAGGTCGGAGACGAAGGAGGTCTCCGTCAGGAGGCGGTCGAAGGTGAGGACCCACCCGGCGGGGGCGGGACGGGACTCCCCGGCGCCAAGGAACTGGACGCTTCGCCTCGCGGCGTACAGCTCCACGGGAAGGTCCGGGGAGACGGCGACGACGTCGTCGATCGTCTCCGTGGCGAACCGGTTCGCCGAAAGATCCAGCACGTCCACCCGTCGCTGGGCGTAGGCCGTACCGGCCGACCGGCCCGTTTCGGGCCTTCGCAGGGGGGCGTTCAGGGACACCATCCGTGTGTAATCGTCGTCGGACCGGTCCACCGCCCGCGTCCCCAGGCCGAACACCAGCCGGACCACCCCCGCCTCCGGGTCGATCTGGTCGCTCCAGACGTACGGATTGTACGAGAGCCCCACCCCCGCCAGCTGCGGGTAGAAGAGGTGGCCGTGAACCGCCCCCGACACCCGCTGGACGAGGATCGCCATCTGCTCGTCGCGGTCGATCAGCCCCCGGTGGGACCGGTACAGCAACGCCTCGGCGCTCATCGTGCTGGCGTACACGGTGCGCACCGCCGTGAGGAACGCGTCGAGCCGTTGCTGGGGGGACCCCTGGTTCGGGCAGAACACGCTGTCGTACTTCCCCGTGAAGGCGTTCCCGAAGCTGTCCTCGAGGAGCGAGCTCGACCGGACGATGATCGGGGATTGGCCGAAATACTCCAGCATCGCCACGAACTGCTCCCGGATGAAACCGGGGAAATCCCCCGACAGGATCCGCTCCTGCGCCTCCTCCGCCCCGTCCAGGAAGGTGGCGACGTTGCGCTGGCCGCGCCGCGCCCGCCAGCACCCGTTGCGCACCAGGAAGGTGTAGAAGACGTCCGACCCGATGTAGTAGGAGTCGTGCGTCTCCAGCCGCTCCCCCCAGCGCGGGTACGCCTTGCACAGGATCGCCCGGGCGAGGAGCATCCCCACCGACTTCCCGCCGATGAGCCCCGTGCCGATCATCCGCTTCCGGATCGCGAGGAGGTCGTTCAGGTCGAGCCACCGCGAGGCGAGGGCCACGAGCCGCTCGTCGCGGGTCACCATCATCCGGAGGAGCCGGCGGAAGATCTCCGCCGCCTCTCCCTCGGGGCGCACCCCGAGCTCCACCTCCTCGAGCACCTCCCGGGCCTGGAGGAGCTTGCGGTCCCACATGTCCAGCGTGCGCGACACGGCGTCCACCCGCCGTTCCGTGAGCTCCACCAGCAGCTCGGAGAGCACCGCGCTCTCCGTGAGGGGCCGGAACTCCCCCTCGTCCCAGACGTGGGGAAGGTACATGGTGGGCGAGTGGCGGTTGTCCACCTTCAGCGGGTGGACGAAGAGCCGGTCGCCGTGGCGGAAGACGTCGATCAGGATCTGCGTCGTGCCGCGGATGGCGGACACGGCGTCGAAGGAGTGGCAGTCGCGGAACAGGGCGAAGAAGGTCACCGTCTCCAGGTCGTACAGGTACGGGCAGGTGACCATGAAGAAGTTCCCGAGCATCAGGTCGCTGTACCAGTCCGCGGCCAGGTCGGAGAGGCAGTCGAAAACGTAGTAGGTCCCCCGGCCCGCCTCCTCGATCACCTTGTGGATCTGCGCGGTGAACGTCTCGAACCCCACCTCGGGGCGCAGGGAGTGGACCTCCGCCCCGATCCCCGCGGGAACGAGTTCCGCGTGGCGGGCGAAACGGAAGTAGACCAGGCGCTTCCCCCTGGCGAGGGCCTCGCGGACGAAGGGGTCCACGAAGGGGACGTAGTCGTCGACCCCGTCCACCTGCCAGACGATGTTGTCCCCCGGCAGCAGGCCCGTGAATACCCGGTCGAGGCCGGGGAGGCCGGTGCTGAGGCTCCCTTGGGGATCGCTCAGGGGGTCCCCCCCGGCACCGCCCCGCGGATGGCGGGGGGCACGTCGGCGTCGAACTGCTCGAACGCCTCGGCGAAGCGCCGGGCGAGTTCGTGCGCTGCCCGGTCGTACCCCTCCCGCCCTTTCCACAGGCTCCTCGGCGAGAGGAGATCCGGCGGCACGCCGGGGACCTCGGACGGAACGCGAAAACCGAAAACCGGGTCCGGGGAGAGGGAGGCCTCGGGGATCCCCCCTTCCAGCGCGGCGCGCACCATCGCGCGGGTGCGGGGGAGGCCGACCCGATCGCCGAACATGTGGGGCCCGCCGATCCACCCGGTGTTCAGAAGCCACAGCTCCGGCGCTCGCTCGCGGATACGCTCCCAGAGCATCGAGGCGTACACCGACGGGGAGAGGGCGAGGAACGGCGCGGCCAGGCACGGGGAAAAGGTGGCCTGCGGCTCCCGGATGCCATGCTCAGTGCCGGGCACTTTCGCCGTGTAGCCCAGAAGGAAAAAGTGGACCGCCTGCTCGGGGGTGAGCCGCGCGATCGGCGGCAGGACCCCGAACGGGTCCGCGGAGAGAAGGAAGATCGCCCGCGGGTGTCCCGCGATCCCACGGCGGTTGACCCGTTCGAAATGGGAGAGAGGGAACGCGGCCCGCGTGTTCTCCGTCAGGGAGGCGTCGGTCAGGTCCACCCTTCGCGTCACCGGGTGGATCGCCACGTTCTCCAGGATCGTCCCGAAGGCCCGGGTGCACCGGTAAATCTCCGGCTCCTCCTCCCTCGACAGGTGCAGCGCCTTGGCGTAGCAGCCCCCCTCGAGGGTGAAAATGCCGTCCGGCCCCCACCCCAGCGTGTCGTCCGCCACCAGCGTCCGCTTCGGGGCCACGGCGAGGGAGGTCTTCCCCGTCCCCGAGAGGCCGACGAAGAGCGCCACGTCGCCTTCCTCCTTCCCGATATTCGCGGAGCCGTGGAGCGGGAGGATCCCTTCCGGCGGGAGGAGGTAGTTCATCAGGGTGAAGACCGCCTTCTTGATCGTCCCCCCGTAGGCGGTGCCCCCGACGAGGATCTCCTTCTGAGGGAAGTTGAGGATGACGAAGACGTCCGACACCGTACCGTCGATCTCGGGGATGGCGCGGAAGTTGGGGACGTGGATGAAGGTGTACTCCGGCGCCAGCCGTTCCAGTTTCTCCCGGTCCGGCTCCTGGATGAACATGTTGCGGGCAAAGAGGGCATGCCACGGGGTCTCCGTGATGAACCGCAGCGAGACGCGGTGCCGCGCATCCGCCCCCAGGTACAGTTCCTGGACATACAGGTGCCGGCACTGCAGGTAGGCGAGGACGCGCGCCTTCAGCCGCTTGTACTTCTCCGGGAGGAGGGGCTGGTTCATGTCGCTCCACCAGACGCGTTCCCGCGTGGCGGGATCGGCGACGATGAATTTGCACCCGGGGATGCGACCGGTGTACTGGCCCGTCCGGACGACGAAGGGGCCCAGGTGGGACAGCATCCCGTCGTCGTGGCGGATCGCCTGCTCGATCAGGGCGGGGGTCGGGAGGTTCCAGTAGACGTCCCCCAGGTTCGTGAACCCCGCCGCCTGGAGGCCCTCGTTCTTGCCGGTCACGCGTCCCCTCCCCATCCGGAAAGGCTCGAAACGGAAACCATTGTAATTTAAAATGGTAGCGCATGGGACTTCCGAAAGTGGTCATCACCGGCGCTTCGGGCTTCCTCGGACGGCACCTCCTGGCGGTGATGAAGGACCGGTACCGGATCTACGCCCTGGCCCGCCGCTCCCAACGCCGCGTCCGCGCCCCGGTCCACCCCAACATCTCGTGGCACCAGGCGGACATCGGCGTCTTCGAACCGCTGGAGTCCGTATTCCGCCACATCGCGGGCCAGGGGGGGGCGGAAATCCTCATCCACCTCGCCGCCTACTACGATTTCAACGGCGACGACAACCCGGAGTACTGGCGGACCAACGTGGAGGGTCTCCGCAACGTCCTCGAGCTGTCGAAAGGACTGGGGCTCAAACGCTTCCTCTTCGCCGGTTCCCTGGCGGCGTCCCGTTTCCCGCCCCGCGGGCAGGCGCTCACCGAGGACAGCGCGCCGGACGGGGAGCAGGCCTACATGGTCACCAAGCGGATCGGCGAGGAGATGCTCTCGGAGTACCGTTCCCACTTCCCCTCCTGCATCGTCCGCCTGGGGGCCCTGTTCTCGGACTGGGGCGAGTACCCTCCCCTGTTCTTCTTCCTCCACACCTGGCTCTCCCAGGGTTGGATCCGGCGCGTCCTTGCGGGAAAGGGGGAGTCCGCCGTCCCGTACCTGCACATCCGCGACGCGGTCGCCTTCTTCCTGCGATTGATGGAGATCCACGCCTCTCTCGGAGACCGGGAAGTCCTGATCGCAAGCCCGGACGGCTGCGTCACCCACCGGGATCTCTTCGAGGAGGCCACGGCGGCGTACCTCGGGAAGCGCGACAAGCCGGTCCTGATGCCGAAGATGCTCTGCGTCCCCGGGCTCTGGGCAAGGGACCTCCTCGGCCGGGCCCTCGGGGAACGCCCCTTCGAGAAACCCTGGATGGGGAAGTACATCGACATGCAGCTGCGGGTGGACGGAAGCCGGACGAGGCGGCGGATGAACTGGTCCCCCAACCCGCGCCTCGACATCGTCCACCGGATGCCGTTCCTCATCGAAAACTACAAGGCGGACCCCGTGGAGTGGAGCCGCCGCAACCGCGCCGCGATGAAGTCGGTGCGGGTGAGCCGGCACCTGCGCATCCACCAGATCCTCGAGGCGAACGAACCCCTGATCATCGGGAAGGCCATCGAGCGGTTCCTGCACCCGAAGGGGCGCAGCCGCTTCGCGAGCTACCACCAGGTCGAGCCGGAAGAGCTCCAGTGGGCGGTCCAGCAGACCTTCCGCAACCTGAAGAACGCGATCCGGATCCGGGAAAAGGGGCTCTTCAAATCGTACTGCCGCAGCCTCGCGGAGCGCCGGTACCGGCAGGGGTTCCGGTACGAGGAGGTGTGCGACGCCCTGACCACGGTGCTGGATCTGTGCCAGGAGATCCTCGAGACCGACCCCCACGGGAAGGGCCTCGAGTCCGGGATCCAGGACTACCTCGTCATGACCTTCCGCCTCGGGATCGACGAGGTGCAGGATGTCTACGAGGAGCTTTCGGGTAAGTTCCTGACCCCGGAGGAGGCGGTCATCCCGCAGCTGTCGGGCGACCGGCGCGGCGATGGACCAGATACGCGGCCGCACCCATCAGGGCGTCCATGACCCCGGAGAACGGGACCGCCCAGGGAACATCCGCCATCGCGGACACCGCCAGCAGGAAGAAGGTCGCCAGGGCCTTGGTGAAGAGGAGGAGCGCCACGCCGCGGTGGCGGAACTGCTCGTAAAGGTATCCGAAGGCGACGGCGAAGTGGAAGACCCCCCCCTGGCGCGGGAAGAAATCCGGAACGACCTCCCCCCAGCCGGCCAGACGGCAGGCGAACCCCGGAAAGAACGCGAGGATCGCACCCACGCCCGCGCTGTGCAGGGCGATCAGCACGACAAGCCGCCGCTCGATCGCCTTCCAGTCCCGTCCCTCCGCCCTCATGCCCCCCCTGCCCCCGGCTCCCACCAGATGTCGGGCCTCGCGGGGGGAACCCGCTCCCGGACTTCGATCCCGCGTCCCCGCAGGAGGGAAAGGACCTCCCTCACCGCGTGCGGGACCGCGGCTCTGACGGGGGCGCTCAACCCCACCCCCGTCTCCACATCCTTCGGGATCACTCCCACCAGGGTCCCTTCCCCCGGCGCCCCCCCCGTGAACCGGAGCTTTAGGAAGGCGTCCTTGAGCCCCGGCTCGTGGGGGCTCGTCACCTGGGGCGGAGGCATGCGCAGGACCTCATCCAGGGGATAGAGACGCAATTCCCCCGGGGGACCGGCGGCGCGGACGGCGTCCACCACGATCAGGGCGTCGCGCCCTTCCATGTAGAGGGTCATGTCGTGGCCGGGCGTGCCGGCGTCGACGAGGGAGACGGTTCCGGGGAATTCGTAGGACGCATCGAGCACCCGGACCACGTACGGCCCGAAGGCGTCGTCGAGCATGAGGACGTTCCCGATCCCCAGAACGGAAATGCCCCCCGGCCCGGGGGTTCCCGGACCGGGGGGCGCCTTCACGGGGGGGTCTTTCCGGCCTGTCACGGCACCTTGACCCGGGAGATCTCCTTCCCCCCGGTGTCCACCGTGTGGATGGCGCAGGCGAGGCACGGATCGAAGGAGTGGATGGTGCGCAGCACCTCCAGCGGGCGCTTGGGGTCCGCGACGGGGTTGCCGATCAGCGACGCCTCGTACGGGCCCTTCTGCCCCTGGGCGTCCCGCGGCCCCGCGTTCCACGTGGAGGGGACGACGGCCTGGTAGTTCCGGATCTTCCCGTCCTGGATGACGATCCAGTGGGAGAGGGTGCCGCGCGGCGCCTCGTGGAACCCGAAGCCCCGCTGCTCGCCCGCGGGGAACGTCGGCGGATTGAAGATCGCCGTGTCCCCCTTGCCGATGTTCTCCACCAGGAGCCCCCAATGCTTCATCGCCATCTCGCCCATGACGGCGCACCGGACCGCCCGGCAGGCGTGGCGCCCCAGCGTGGAATGGAGCGCCGC
>JAGGAJ010000090.1 GCA_017889845.1 Deltaproteobacteria bacterium | reverse complement strand
GGGGGGGATCGTGAAGCTTCCGGAACTTACCATCGGCCGGTTCACGGCCAGGTTGCCCATCGTCCAGGGGGGGATGTCGGTCCGCGTCTCCACGTCGTCCCTCGCGGCGGCGGTGGCGGAGTGCGGCGGCATCGGGACGATCGGCGGGTCGGGGATCCCGATCGACGAGCTGCAGGAGGACATCCGCAAGGCGAAACGGATGACCCGCGGAATCGTCGCGGTGAACGTCATGTTCGCCATCAAGCAGTTCATGGAGACGGTGAAGGCCTCCATCGACGCGGGGGTGGACATGATCGTCACCGGCGCGGGGTTCTCCCGCGACGTGTTCAAGGTGGGGAAGGACCACGACGTCCCCATCGTCTCCATCGTCTCCTCGCCCGAGTTCGGAAAACTCGCGGAGCGCAGCGGCGCGGACGCCATCGTCGTGGAGGCGAAAGAGGCCGGGGGCCACCTGGGGACCGACCGGCCGTTGCGGGATCTCTTCCCCGAGGTGCGCAAGGTGGTGAAGAAGGTCCCGCTGATCGCCGCGGGCGGGATCACCGACGGCTACGAAATCGCCGAGATGATGGGGAAGTACGGCGCGGACGGCGTGCAGATGGCCACGCGGTTCGTCCTCACGAAGGAGTGCGACGTCTCCGACGCCTTCAAGCAGACGTACCTCCATGCCCGCAAGGAGGACATCGTCCTCGTCGATTCCCCCGTGGGGCTCCCCGGGCGGGCGATCCGGAACCGCTTCCTGGACCGGTTCTTCAGCGGCGGCGACGTCTACGACGGGGAGTGCCGCCGCGGCTGCCTGAAGAAGTGCAGCCACAGCTTCTGCATCATCGACCGCCTCGACATGTCCCAGGGGGGGGACGTGGAGGAGGGTCTGGTCTTCTCGGGGGAGAACGTCTGGCGGATCAAGGACATCCCGAGCGTGAAGGAGCTGGTCGACCGCCTCGTCGTGGAGGCCGAGAGCGTCTATGCTCCCGCCCCCGCCCCCGCCTGACCTAGTGCACCGTCTCACAGATATCTTGGCATTCGAGCGCCGCTGCATCCGCTCCCGCTTCGTTGCTCAAGTTCGCCGTACTCTCCCGGTACGCCTTCACTTGCGCGCCTCGCTGGCGCGGCGCATCGACGCTCTCGGTGCGTCAAGCTATATGTGAGACGGTACAGTCGCCGTCGGTTCCAGTGCATCTTAGGAAGGACGGGCGCGGGAGAGCAGGCCGGCCGCCGCGACCGTCGACAGGACGCACGCCGCCCCCGCGGCGCCGAATCCCGCGGCGTACCCCCACCGCTCGATCACCACTCCCAGCGAGGCGGCCGACACCATGAAGCCGCCGTAGATGCAGGTGTTGTACCCCCCCATCGCCAGTCCCCGGACCCGCGTCGCCACGGACTCCGACAACAGGGCCCCGATGGCGGTGAAGGTCGCGGCCATGGCCGCCCCGACGCCTGCGAAGAGCAGGTACAGCGGCAACTCCTCCCGGAGAAGCCCCGTCAGGGCGATGAACGCCCCGAAGGCCGAGTTCCCCAGGAGGATGAAGAGGCGGCGATTCCCGGTGCGGTCCTGGAGATTCCCCGCAGGGATGCGGAACAGTGCGTTGGCGGCGGCCTGGACGGTGAAGATGAGGCCGGTGTGGGCTACCGATATTCCCTGGTCCCTCGCGTACAGGGGGAAGAACGCGAAGAGGGACCCCCAGGCGTAGGTGGAGAAGAAGGTGGCGAGCCAGCACGCCAGGACCGCAGGGGTGCGGACGATCTCCCGGAAATCCGCGAGGAGGGCTCCTCCCGGCGCGGGGCCGCCGGGCGCCGGAGGCGCCGGACGGATGCGGGCTGCCCCGAAGAGAACGCCAGCGCCGGTGACGGCGGCCGATATGCCGAAGGCGAGGGGGAACCCCCCCGAAGCCACCGCCCCGCCAAGCCCCGGGCCCAGCGCCATCCCGAGGTAGAGGGCAGAGGTGTACCAGCCGTACGCCCGCCCGAGGAATTGCGGGGGGACGCAGTCCCCGACGTGGGACATCATCGCGGGGGAGAAGCAGGCCAGCCCGACACCCGCGAACAGGTAGATCACCCCGACGTGCCACGGCGCGCGGGCAAGGAGGAGGAACAGGGAGGTCAGGCAGGAGATTCCCATTCCGGCGAGGACGAGGCGCTTCCGGCCCAGCCGGTCGGACATGAGTCCCAACGGGAGGGAGAGGGCGGTGGCGGCCAGCATGAAGGCCGCGTTGATCATTCCCACCTCCACGGTAGAGGCTCCCAGGCGGTTCGCGAACAGCGGGACCAGGGGGAGGCGCATGTACGCCCCCAGGTACTGGACCAGCGTGAGGCAGCAGGCGACGAGGAGCGGCGCGGGGATCCCGGCGGGCGGGGATCCGGGGGCGCTTATCGGAGGGCGGGTGGCGACGGGAGTTCCCCGGAATGTGGAATCGTTCCATTGTAGCGGGATGGGGCAGAATCTTCCATAATTACCGGAATTACCGGATCCGGACCCCTTGACTGACGGATATTCCCTGCCCCCACGTATGTTCTGTTTCGGTTCTTTCCCGATGATTCCGTTTATTAATTGGGAAAAAGCCGGATACGGGGCTTGACACAGGAATGTCATTCCCATGATATTAAGGATATCCTGCATAAAAACTGGAGGTAGCCATGGACAGGAAGTTTCTTGTGGAACTGACGGCGGAGATAGTATCGGCGCACGCGTCGGTAAACGAGATGAAAAAAGAGGAGCTTCTGGAAGAGATGCAGGCGGTGTTCCAGAAACTCCTTTCACTCGCGGGGTCTGTTTCGGAGGAAGGGGAGGCGGCGCCGCAGGAAGTAAAGCCCGCAGTTCCGGTGAACAAGGCATTCGGAGCCGACAAGGTCATCTGCCTCCTGTGCGGAAAGAGTTTCACCACACTGAAGAAGCACATTGCCGTCGCCCACCAACTGACGCCGAAGGAGTACCGGAAGCAGTTCGGCATCCCGACGAAGATCCCCCTGGTCGCCCGGAAATATTCGGAGGCGAAGAAGAAGATCGCCCTGGAGAAGGGGCTCGCGGTGAAACTGGCGGAGGGGCGGAAGAAGCGCGGAAAGAGGTAGCCGCCCCCGCGCGCGGAGCGCGGCGCCGTGTCCACGGAAAGCCCGCTGGGCGGCTGTTCAACCAGTGGGTGAACGAGCACGACGTGGGGAACCCTGCGGGAGGAAACCCGGTGCTGGTCATGGACGTGTTCGAGCACGCGTTCATGATCGACTACGGGCTGAAGCGGGTCGACTACATCGCCTCGTTCTTCAAGAACGTGGACTGGAAGGCGGCCGAGGCGCGGCTCGCCTGAGAACGCGCCGGCGATTCGCGGGAGCCGCCGGCCGGGAGTGCGGACGGGCTATTGCGGGGCTTATGCGCGCAATGGCCCGTTTCCGTTCAGGCCACTGAGGGAGGGTTGTGGACTATTACGCGCAGGGGAGCCTGGTGGCGGCGGTGGTGGCGCTGGCCATCGCCGTGTACCTGCGGGCCTTCGCGCGGGGAGACCGGGAGGCGAAGGCGTTCTCCGACCTCTCCCTGTTCATCTTCCTCTGGTGCTTCCCGGAGTACCTCTGGAAGACCCTCTCCTCCACGTTCTGGCACAAGGTGAGCCTGGCGGGGGCGATGTTCCTCCCTCCCTTCGCCCTGCGGTATTGCGGGGCCGCCGTCCGGACCCGCCCCCGGTGGTTCCCGGCGGCTTTCTTCGCGGGGGTGTGGGTGAGCGCCGCGTTCGGCGCGACGGTCTTCCTCGACTCGCTCCTCGAATCCCCCTGGTGGAACGCGGCGGCCCTCCTGTACGTCTACCCGTACCTCGGGATGGGGCTCTACGTCATCGTCCGGTACGGCTTCCGGGAATCCCCGTCCGCCGTGGAGCGGAAGAAGTACCAGTTCCTCGTGGTGGGGGGCGGTATCGCCAGCGTCGTGGCGCCCCTGAACTTCCTCCCGGGGACGGGTGTCTACTTCCCTCCGCTGGCGGCCTTTGCGGTGCTGATCTTCTTCTACTTCATGGCGACCGGGATCCTGCACCTGCATTTCTTCGAGCTCCCCGACATCGTCGGGCGCGGGATCCTGCTCGTCATCCAGATCTTTGCCTTCGCGGTGGTCTTCGGCGTCCTGGAGGTTGTCTCCGGCCGGAAGTTCTGGTTCCCCCTGGCCGGCGTGTTCCTCATCTCCTTCTTCCTGCTGACCTTCTACCCGTACCTGATGAGGAAACTGGGAGGCATCTCCTCGGACCTGCTGATGCGGCAATCCCGGCAGGTGCAGTCGGTCCTCTCCGACTTCGCCCGGAAGTTTCCCGAATCCTCCTCCCTCGGGGAGATTGCCCGGACGGTGGAGGACGCCCTCGCGCAGGTTCCGTTCGTCGAGCGGGCCTCGCTGTGGATCCGGCCCGAAGGGGGGACGGACGGGGGGATCGGGGCGCTGCCGGTGCGGCCGGACGAATACCTCCGGGCCTTCACCCGGTTCTCGAACCGGTACCCGGCCCTTCGGGTCATGGAACACGGGGGATCGAAGGCGGCGGACGTGGCGATCTGGGACGACTCCTTCGACGCCTCCTTCCCCGTTTTCTTGCGGGGGACGCTCGTGTCCGTCGTACTGTTTCACTGGAGGGACAAGCGCCCGTCGTTCCGCGAGATGGAGCTTCTCCTGCCGTTCCTCGACGGGATCGGACTGGCGGTGGAGAACATCCGGCAGAAGCAGCGGATCCAGCGCCGGGAACATTTCGCCACGGTCGGGGAGCTGGCGGCGGGGCTGGCCCACGAGGTGCGCACCCCTGCGGGGGTGATCAAGGGGGCGGCCCAGTTCCTCTCCCGGGAGGCCCGGGCGAAGGACCGGGAGTTCCTCGACATCATCGTCGAGGAGGCGGACCGGCTGAACGGCGTGGTGACCGAATTCCTCGAGTACGCCCGGCCGTCACAACGCGCGCCGCGGACCGTATCGCTCCGGGAGCCGGTGGAGAGGGCGGTGGCGCTCCTGCTCCGGGAACGGGGGGAGCGGATGGGACGGGTCCGCCACCACGTGATCGTCCAGGAGCCGGCCCCTGTCGTGACCGCGGACCCCGGCGAAGTCGAGCGGGTGGTCTACAATCTCCTGACGAACGCGGTGGATGCGATGCCGCAGGGGGGGGACCTAACGGTGCGGGTCGGCTCCGTCGACGGGGAGGCGCGGATCGCGGTGGAGGATACGGGGTCGGGGATTCCCGAGAAGGACCGGCCGCAGCTGTTCCGGCCCTTCTTCACCACCCGGGAGCGCGGAGTGGGAATGGGGCTGGCGATCTGCCGGCGGATCGCGGAGGAGAACGGCGGTTCCGTCTCCGTGGACAGCATCCCCGGGAGGGGGAGCCGGTTCACCGTGAAGCTCCCGGAGGCCTGAGGTGATGAAAGGAACGGTCCTGGTGGCGGAGGACGATCGGAACCTGCGGCGCGTCCTGCGCGCCATGCTGGCGCGGGACGGGTACGAGGTGGCGGAGACGCCCGACGGCGAGGCGGCAGCTTCGTTCCTCGCCTCCCGGCGGGTCGACGCGCTGATCAGCGATATCCGCATGCCGGGGATGGATGGGTTGGCCCTCTTCCGCCACTGCCGGGAGCGGCACCCGGAGCTTCCGGTGATCCTCATCACCGCCTACGGACGGATCGAGGACGCGGTGGAGGCGATGCGCGGCGGCGCCTTCGACTACATCTTGAAGCCGTTCGACGAGGCGGAGCTGCTGCGCGTGGTGGGGAACGCCGTGGCCACATCCGCCGTCGCGGACCGGGAGGGGGCGAGCGCCCCGGCGGGGGAGTGGTTCGGGATGGTCGGCCGGTCCCCCGCGTGGCTCGAGGTGCGCAAGGTGATCGAGAAGGCGGCGGCCTCTCCGTTCTCCGTGCTGATCACCGGGGAGACGGGAACGGGGAAGGAGCTGGTGGCCCGCGCGATCCACCGGATCAGCGCGCGCCGCGACGGGCCGTTCCTGAAGATCAACGGCGCCGCCATCCCCCCCACGCTCTGGGAGGCCGAGATGTTCGGCTACGAGAAGGGGGCCTTCACTGGAGCGGTCCAGTCCAAGCCGGGCCGCTTCGAGCTCGCCGACGGCGGCACCTTCTTCCTCGACGAGGTGGGCGAGGTGCCGCTGGGCGTCCAGGGGAAGCTGCTGCGGGTGCTCCAGGACCGGGAGTTCGAGCGGGTGGGGGGCGTCCGGACCCTGACCACGGACGTTCGCCTCATCTGCGCCTCGAACCGGGACCTGCGGCGGGAGACGGAGCGCGGGAGTTTCCGGGAGGACCTCTACTACCGCATCAACGGGATCCCCATCCGCCTTCCCCCGCTCCGGGAGCGCCGCGAGGACCTCCTCCCCCTGGCGGATTTCTTCCTCGAGCGTACCTGGAAGGACCTGGGCGCGGGCCGGAAGTTCCTGGCCCCGGCGACGGTGGAGGTGCTGGAGCGGTACGCGTGGCCCGGCAACATCCGGGAGCTGGAGAACGCCGTGGCGCGCTCCGTGGCGCTCTCGGACGGGGAGGAGATCGGGCCCTCCGACCTGTGCCTCGGGCTCGAGGAGACGGAAAGGCCGCCTGCGCCCGCGACGCCGGAGGAGGAGCGGTTCCACGCCTCCGTGCGGGAACACAAGCGGGCGGTCATCCGCCGGGCGATCGCGAAGGCGGGGGGGAACAAGACGCGGGCCGCCGAGATCCTGGGGCTCTCCCCCACCTACCTCTCCCGGCTCCTCCGGGTCCTGGAGGTCGAGGGGAAGGGGAACGGGAACGGCTACAATCGGTCCTGATCGACGATCCCAAGACGTTGCACCGCAAAGCGTCGCTGAAGGTGCTCGACCCGTTGGGGGACCGCTTCACATGACACTCTTGCCCCTGTCGCTATTGGTCACGCTCCTCGCAGGGACTTTCTCGGGAGTGCAGGCAGCATCGGTTCCGATCGTTCTCTATCCGCCCGACCTGACCCTTTCCTCTCAACCAGTGATCCCCCTCCATGTTGTACGGAAGGAGGGGCAGTCTCCGATCCGAGTCACCGTGAACGGAAAACCGATCGGTACCATGAGCGGAGCCCGCGTTCAGAAGGGAGAGGCGCCACTCGTTCCTGGCCTCAACCGGCTGAACATCGGTGGGAAGCCGGTTAGAGTGTATTACCAGGCGGGTTCCCCCGGAAGACAAATTGCGATCAAGGGAGGAAAGGGGAAATCTCCGATGGTGTTCCGTTCCTACTTCCTTCATCCCGCGATGGAGGAGGGATGCGGGAGTTGCCACGTTGA
>JAGGAJ010000089.1 GCA_017889845.1 Deltaproteobacteria bacterium | reverse complement strand
CCGGCGAGGTTGGGGGAGAGTCCCTTCGCGGAGACCGCGGTCCCGCTGCGCAGGACCTCCTGCATGAGCCGGATCGTCAGGAAGGCGGTTTCCGGGGGGATCGCGGCCACGACCTTCGTCTCCGTCCGCTCCAGCACGCTCCCCGACGCGTCCTGCACTTCCCGGATGAAGAAGGGGGTCGCCCGCCGCCCGCCGTTGGCGAACGTAGCGTACGCCGTGACCATTTCCAGGGGGGTGATCCCGGACGACCCGAGGGCGATGGAGAGGTTCCGCTCGATGGGGGACTCGATCCCGAGGTCGCGGGCCATCCGGATCGCCGTGTCGACGCCGATGTCGTTCAGCAGGCGCACCGTGGCGAGGTTGCGCGACTTGGCCAGCGCCTCCAGCAGCGGGATGGGACCGAGGAAAGTGCCGTCGTAGTTCTTCGGCTTCCACATCTGCGTCTCGCTCCGTTCGAACTCGATGGGCGAGTCATCCGCCACCGAGACCACCGTCCTCCCCTTGTCCAGCGCGGCGGCGTAGATGACGGGCTTGAAGGCCGACCCCGGTTGCCGGCGCGCCTGAAGCGCCCGGTTGAACTGGGAGGCGGCGAAGTCCACACCGCCGACCATGGCGAGGACGCCGCCCGTGTGCGGGTCCATGGCGAGGAAGGCGCCCTGCAGCCCCTGGTACCGGTTCCGCTCCTCCATCCGCTTCACGCCTTCCTTCAGGGCGTCGAATGCCGCTTCCTGGAGGCGCTCGTCGATGGTGGTGTAGATCTTCATCTGGTTCTTGTAGATCGCCTCCGGCCCGTACTTCTCCTGCAGGTAGATCCGGACGTACTCCAGGAAGTAGGCGGCCCGCGAGCGGAACGTCGGGGGCGGTGCGAGCGCCAGCCGGGCATTGTACGCCTTTTCCGCTTCCTCCTCCCCGATGAACCCCACCTCCGCCATGCGCCGCAGGACGTACCGCTGCCTCTTCTTCGCCCGGTCGAGGTAGCTCCGGGGGGAGTACCGGTTGGGCGCCTGCGCCAGCCCCGCGAGGAGGGCTCCCTCCGCCAGTCGGAGAGTGGAGACCCCCCGCCCGAAATACGTCTGCGCCGCCGCTTCGACGCCGTAGGCGCCCTCGCCCAGGTAGATCTGGTTCAGGTAGAGATAGAGGATCTCTTCCTTCGTGAGCTTCCTCTCGATCCGGTAGGCGAGGATGATCTCCTTCACCTTCCGGGCGATGCTCTTCTCCGGGGTGAGGAACAGGGACTTCACCGTCTGTTGCGTGATGGTGCTGGCGCCCTGCGCGAACCCGCCCGAGAGGATGTCCTTGAGGACCGCCCGGATGATGGCGACGTAGTCCACCCCCCCGTGCTGGAAGAAGTTCGCGTCCTCGGCCGCGACGAATGCCTTCACCACGTTGGAGGGGATGGACTTGTAGGGCACCAGGGTGCGCTTCTCGAGGTAGATCTCCCCGACGAGGCGATTGTTCCGGTCGTAAATCCGCGAGGCGACGCTGGGGCGATAGGCTTGGGCGGACTCTATGGGGGGAAAATCGCCGAACGTCGCCAGGAGGAAGACCGCCGCCCCCGTGCCCAGGGCGAAGAAGAGACCGGCGACCACCAGGATGAGGATGAGCTTTATCCAGTTGAAACCAACGGGTTCTTCGGGCTCCAGGGTACGGGGCAATGCGCTCCTCTCGCGTGCGGGAAGGGTTTAATCGGTAATTATATCAGGGTTGGAGCGATGGCAGGCGGACGGAACCGGGCGAGGCGAATCCGATAGCCGCGGTGTGACTCGCGGGGGACTTCCTCTCCGGCTACGCTCGCGACCTGCGTCCGCTCGCTGCCATTCCGCTCGACGCAATCTTTGCCTTCCCTCCATAGGCCGCCTTCGAGGAACCCCCCGCATCGTCGCACTGCGGGAGATCCATTCCCGCCGATGCTGGTTTCGACGCCCGGGGTGAGGTACCCTGTTTATTGTGAATTTCCCCCGCCCCGAGGGCGTAATACAGGTGCGGAGGACGGAAACGGAGGTGCGGGTCATGCGGAAACGGTGGATCCTCGGGATGGTCGGTGTCCTTGCCCTGTTCCTGGCTGGCTGCGGGAGCGGTGACAGCGGCCCCACTACCGTCATCGTGGATATCCTCAGCGACCAACCTTCGGACGGGGACATCGCCTTCGACCCGGTTGCGAATTCGTTCACAGTTACCCAGGGACCCGACACCCTCTTCTTCGGGATCGACATCCTGAATCCGAACTTTCCGGAATTCCGGGCGTTCCTGGATTTCCCTCTCGATGGATCCACCGGATATCCGGCGATCCCACTGAACGCGACGATCGTTTCCTCGGTCCTTAAAGTTTCCGTAACGAGTGTGGAATTCGCAAGAACGATACCTGCCCTCATAGACCTGGTCTCCTATCCGGTAAGGGGCCTGACCCCCGCGGACTTCAATTCGGACCCGCTGACGTTTCCGGATGGATCTTTCGCATTCCTCCGAATCGACTTCCTCGCTACCGACGTGGGGATCGATGTGGCGATCGATGTCACGTCCCTGATGCAGGAAGCCCAACGACGCGGCCTTGCGGATTTCCAGGTGCGTTATCTGCTCGATTTCGTGCCGAATCCCACCGGATTCGTCGGCATCGACGACCAGCCTACGGTAGCCATCACCGCACCCCGGCTGACAGTCGAGTATTTCTAACGGTGCCGCCGGGACAGATCAGAGTTGATGGCCGGCGAGGGTGTGATTTACGGTAGAATCTTCTCGTGCCGGCCACGAGAACACGCAAGAAACTCGCCGACCTGGGCGCGGTCGCCGCGGGCCTTGCGCACGAGATCCGCAATCCGCTCAACTCCCTCTACATCAACAGCCAGCTCCTGGAGGAGATGCTCGTCGAGCTCCCCGACCGGGACGTGCCGCAGAAGGACGAGCTTCTCGCCCTCGCCCGGGCCAACCTGAAGGTCACCCAGCGGCTGAACGACAGCCTGTCGGCGTTCCTGCGGTTCGCCCGACCCCCGGCCATGGAGCTGTCGCCCGTGGACCTGAACCGGGTAGTGGCGGAGACGCTGCGCTTCCTCGAGGTTGACTTCACGTACCGGGGGGTCGACATCGCCGTGCGATACCATCCCGCCCCGCTGCCGCTTCTGGCCGACGAGAGGCAGCTCAAGCAGGCCCTGCTGAACATCCTGCTGAACGCGGAGGAGGCGATGGACAAGCAGGAGAAAGCGGTACGTGTGGCGACCGGCGTCCGGGCGGGGCTTCCCTTCGTGCGCATCCAGGACAACGGGCGCGGGATTCCGCGGGCGGACCGGCGCCACATCTTCCGCCTCTTCTTCACGACCCGGAAGAACGGCAGCGGGCTCGGGCTCCCCATCGTCCGCCAGATCGTGCAGCAGCACGGCGGGACGGTCTCCGTCCGCAGCCGGGAGGGGCGCGGGACGTCGGTGACCGTCACGCTGCCGTACGAGTCGCAGTTCCGGGCGATGTACCCCGGCAGGCTGCCGCTTGCCCTGCCGCCGGGAGGGGGGACGCGATGAGGGGGAAAGCCCGGGTTTTCGTCTTCGACGACGACGCCGACAGCCTGCAGAGCGTTTCCGCCGCCCTGCGCCGCGACGGGTTCGAGGTCCTGCCGTTCGCCGACCCGAAGGAGGGGCTGTCCCGGCTCGCCGGCGAGGGGGGGGACGTGGTGGTGACGGACCTGCGGATGCCCGGCCTGACGGGGCTGGAGGTGCTGCGGCACGTCACCAGGTCCCACCCCGGGGTCCCGGTGGTCGTGCTCACCGCCTTCGGCACCGTGGAGGGGGCGGTGGAGGCGGTCCGCGCCGGCGCCTCGGACTTTCTCCTCAAGCCCGTGGAGATCCCGCGCCTGCGGGCCGCCGTCTTCAAGGCGGTCAAGGAGCGGGGGATGCGGCGGGAGATCGACCGGTTGCGGGAGGAGGTGGGTCGCCCCGCCGGCCTTTCGGGGATCGTCGGTTCCTCCCGGGCGATGGAGGAGGTCCTCCGCAAGATCCGGCTGGTCGCCCCGACGCGGATGAACGTACTCGTCACCGGGGAGAGCGGGACGGGGAAAGAGCTGGTCGCTCGCGCGATCCACGCCTTGAGCCCCCGCCGGGAACGCCCGTTCCTCCCGCTGAACTGTGCGGCGATCCCGGAGACGCTGCTGGAGTCCGAGCTGTTCGGCCATGAAAAGGGCGCCTTCACCGGAGCCGTGGCCGCCCGGCCGGGGAAGCTTGAGAACGCGGAGGGGGGGACCCTCTTCCTCGACGAGGTGGGGGACGTTTCCCTCGGGATCCAGTCGAAGCTGCTCCGCGCCATCGAGCAGAAGGAAGTCCTTCGCGTGGGCGGCTCCCAGGTGCTCACGGTGGACGTACGGATCATCGCCGCGACGAACCAGGACCTGAAAAGTCGGGTGGAGGAGAAGGCGTTCCGGGAAGACCTCTATTACAGGCTGAACGTGTTCGGGATCGAGGTGCCGCCCCTCCGGGACCGGCGGGAGGACATACCGCGGCTCTCCGACCATTTCCTCGCCCGGATCGCGGAGGAGAACGGAGTATCACCCAGGCGGCTCTCCCCCGGCGCGACGAAGAGCCTGCTCGGGTACCGGTGGCCGGGGAACGTCCGCCAGCTCCGAAACGCCCTCGAAACCGCCACCCTCGTCTGCCAGGGAGAGACGATAGAACCCGGCGACCTTCCGCCCGAGTTGATTCAGGGGGTGGTTCTTCCGTCGTCTACGGAGCCGATCCCCCTCCCCCCCTCCCGCACCCTTACGGAAATAGAGCGGGACGCCATCCGGGACGCTCTCGCCAAGACCGGCGGGAACAAGACCCAGGCGGCCAAGCTCCTCGGGATCGGCCTGCGCACCCTTCACCGCAAGGTGAAGGAGTTCGGGCTGGCGGGCTGACACCCGCCGACAGTTCGTGATGTCCCCGGATTATTGCCAGGATGGCATGGGTATGCGCGATGGCCCGTGCCGGAATGGCGCGCCCGGTTGCCCCTCCCAGTCCGGCAGCGGATCAATATGACAATTTATTCTTGAATAACAAATAGATGCATTGGCGGGCCTCCCCCCGCGCCGTTGGCACGGGAATTGTTCTATTTCGGGGCGGAGGGTTCGGGGAATGGCAAGGAAAGTGACCCGGAGGGTGGTCCTGATCGCGGACGCGACCGCGGACGACTTCATGCCGGTGGCTCACCTGCTTGGGTGGCTGTCGGACGCGGGGGACCTGGCGGAACTGTGGAGCGACGGCACCGAGGGTCTTCGGCGGCTGTCCGACGTCGCCGCGGATCTCGCCGTGGTGGACCTGGACACCCCGTCCCTCTGCGGCATGGATGCGCTGGCCCGGATCGCACGGCTTGCCGCCCGGACCCCGGTCCTTCTCCTTGCGAGAGAGGGGGGGCCGGAGCGGAAAATGTGGGCGGTGGAGGCGGGGGCGGTGGGAATGGTGACCAAGCCGGTGGACGGGCAGACGCTGTTCCGCTTCATCGATAAATTGCTCGATACCATCTGAAACGGGAAGGAGCCAAAGCGATGGCGAAGATCATAGGGATCGACCTGGGCACGACGAACTCCGTGGTGGCGGTGATGGAGGGGAGCGAACCCAAGGTGCTCATCAATGAGGAGGGGGGGCGGCTGACGCCTTCGGTGGTGGGGTTCGGCAAGGACGGCCAGATCCTCGTCGGCCAGGTCGCCAAGCGCCAGGCGGTCCTCAACCCGGAGAACACGGTCTTCTCCATCAAGCGGTTCATGGGGCGGCGGTTCGACGAGGTGACCGAGGAGACCCGCCTCGTGCCGTACAAGGTCGTCCAGGGGCCGAACCAGGACGCCCGGGTGCTGGCGGCGGGGAAGGAGTACACCCCGCAGCAGATCTCCGCCATGGTCCTCGGGAAGCTGAAGAAAGCGGCGGAGACGTACCTGGGCGAGGAGGTGAAGCAGGCGGTCATCACGGTTCCCGCCTACTTCAACGACTCCCAGCGGCAGGCCACCAAGGACGCGGGCACGATCGCGGGCCTCGAGGTACTGCGGATCATCAACGAGCCCACGGCGGCGGCGCTGGCGTATGGACTCGACCGGAAGAAGAACGAGTTGATCGCCGTGTTCGACTTCGGCGGAGGCACGTTCGACATCTCCATCCTCGAGGTGGGGGACAACGTGGTGGAGGTGAAGTCCACCAACGGGGACACGCACCTCGGCGGCGACAACATCGACCAGCGGCTGATCGAGTGGATCATCTCCGAATTCCGGAAGGACCAGGGGATCGACCTGTCGAAGGACCGCACTGCGCTTCAGCGGCTGAAGGAGGGGGCGGAAAAGGCGAAGATCGAGCTCTCCTCGACGATGGAGACGGAGATCAGCCTCCCCTTCATTACCGCGGACGCCGCGGGGCCGAAGCACCTGCAGATGAAGCTGTCCCGGGCGAAGTTCGAGCAGATGGTCCAGGACATCCTGGACCGGACGCTCAAACCTTGCGAGATGGCGATCCGGGACGCGGGGATCTCCGTCGGGAAGATCGACGAGGTGGTCCTGGTGGGCGGCTCCACCCGTATCCCGCGGGTGGTGGAGATGGTGAAGTCCTTCTTCGGGAAGGACCCGCACCAGGGGGTCAACCCCGACGAGGTGGTGGCGGCGGGCGCGGCGGTGCAGGCCGGCGTGCTCGGCGGGCAGGTCAAGGACATGCTGCTCCTCGACGTGACCCCCCTGTCGCTGGGGATCGAGACGCTTGGCGGCGTGATGACGAAGCTCATCGAGCGCAACGCGACGATCCCGATGCGCAAGAGCGAGGTCTTCACCACCGCCTCGGACAGCCAGCCGAGCGTGGAGATCCACGTGCTGCAGGGGGAGCGTGAGATGGCGAACGACAACCGGACGCTGGGCCGGTTCCACCTCGACGGCATCCCGGCCGCGCCGCGCGGCGTTCCGCAGATCGAGGTGACCTTCGACATCGACGCGAACGGCATCCTCCACGTGAACGCCCGGGACAAGGGGACGGGGAAGGAGCAGAAGATCACGATCACCGCGTCCACGGGGCTGGAGAAGAGCGACATCGACAAGATGGTCAGGGAGGCGGAGGCGCACGCCGCGGAGGACCGCAAGCGGAAGGCGGCCATCGAGGCGCGCAACCACCTCGACTCCCTGGTCTACAACACGGAGAAGACGCTGCGGGACAACAAGGAGAAGATCCCGGCGGACACGGCCGCGAAGGTCGAAGCCGCCATCGCGGAGGCGAAGGAGGCCCTGAAGTCGGAGGACGAGGGGACGCTGCGGGCCGCGGCGGACAAGCTGATCAAGGAGGCCCACGCCCTGGCGGAGCACATGTACCAGCAGAC
>JAGGAJ010000088.1 GCA_017889845.1 Deltaproteobacteria bacterium | reverse complement strand
CCAGGAACAGGTCCCCCGCGTCGCGCAAGGTCACGGAAGGGACGTACAGGATCCCCCGCACCTTCCCTCCCGCGGCCGCCAGGATGTCGTTCCCCCCGAGGAGCCCGGTCACGGTGACGCTCTCCCCCATCAGGCGGTTTTGGACCGGGACCAGATCGAACCGCGAACCGGATCGGTGGGCGAACTCTCCCAGATATTTCGCTACGATGCGAGATGCCGACCTCCCGGTCACCACCGTTCCCCCCGTCCCGCCCGCGGGCCAGGAACGCCTCCGGAACAGGCGGGCTTTCTCGTCGAGGAACCGACGGACCAGCCCCACCCCGTTTTCGGTCTGGGGAAAGGAGCCGTACGCTCCCCTGGCGGGGAACCGTTCCCCAGCCAGGAGGTAATATTCGTCCGCTGCCACGGCGAACGGCTCACCGCCCTCCCCGTCCCCCAGTTCCTTCCGGAGTTCCCGCAGCATGGCCAGGGTGTCCCGCGCTTCCCCGCGCGCGACCGGCCGCAGGGGCGGAAGGCCGTTCCGGTGCGACGTCAACCCCACCGGGACCACCGCCACCGTGCGCAGGCCGGGGCGGAGGGTGGACAGCTCCCGCAGGGTGCGGGAGAGCTCCTTCCCGTCGTTCCACCCGGGGCACACGACGATCTGCCCGTGGAGTGCGATCCCGCCGCGCGTCAGCCGCCGCATCGTCTCCATCACGTTGCGGACCTGCCGGTTCCCCAGCATGCGCCTCCGGAGGTCCGGGTCCGTGGTGTGGATCGATACGTAGAGCGGGGACATCCGGTACCGGAGGATCTTGCGGACCTCCTCAGCGGAGAGATCGGAAAATGTGACGTACTGCCCGTGGAGGAAGGAGAGCCGGACGTCCTCGTCCTTCACGTAGAGGGTTCCGCGCAGCCCTTTGGGGAGCTGGTGGACGAAGCAGAAGATGCACCGGTTGCGGCACCGGCGGACCCGGATCGGCTCGGGGAACAGCCCGAGGGCGCACCCGGAGATCCGGAAAATCCGCTCCCGCTCCTCCCCGGCCGTGTCCCTCCACCTCAACCGGAACCGGGCCCTCGCGGTCAGGAAATGGAGGTCGAGGAGATCCTCCACCGGCCGCCCGGAGGCGGAGAGGATCCGGTCTCCCGCCCGGATGCCGGCGTGGTCGGCGGGGCTCCCGGCGGCAACGGAATCCACCCGCACCCCCGCCGCCGCGGGGTGGGGGGTTTCCGCATCAGGCATCGGAGAGCTTCCGGATCCCGAGGTAGACGTATTGCGCGCCCGATGCGGCGGTCGTGGCGGCGCACAGCAGGACCACCCCGCGGGCCACCGCGCTTCCCGCTCCCGCACCCAGGGAGTCGGCGGCTTCCGGATACGCCGTGGCGGCGAGGAAGAAGGTCACCGTGAGGATCTGCACCGCCGTGTTCGCCTTGCTCAACGCCGTCGGCTGCGCGCCCGTATCGCCCAGGAGAAGCAGGTATAGGGAGACGCCGACGAGGATGAAGACGTCCCGGCTGATGACCAGGATCGTAAGCCAGTACGGGACGACCCGCACGTACGCCAGGACGACGAACGCCGTGGCCATCATGAGTTTGTCGGCGACCGGGTCGAGGTACGCCCCGACCAGCGTCCGCTGGCGCAGCCACCGCGCCAGCACCCCGTCGAGGGTGTCGCTCAGGCCGCAGACGACGAACACCAGAAGCGCCTCGGGCTCCTTCCCGGATATCAGGAGATAGGCGAACAGCGGGATCAGTACCACCCGCAACGCCGTCAGGGCGTTGGCGATGTTGATCAGGCGGGCCTGGTCGAAACGGTCTCTTCCGGCCGGCAAAGGGACAGCTCCTTCTCGATGGCGTTTGTCAGCTCCGGGACGCCCTCCCCCGTGCGCGCGGAGATCCGCAGGGCCCCTTCGGGCGCGCCCGCGCCGGGGAAGCAAAGGTCGCGCTTGTTCACCGCGAGGAGCGCCGGCTTCTCCCCGAACGACAGGGCGGATAGGATCGCGTCCACCGAGGCGATGTTGCTCTCCATCGCCTCCGCGCTCCCGTCCGCGACGTGGATCAGCAGGTCCGCCTCCCCGATCCCTTCCAGCGTGGCCAGGAACGCCTGCCGGAGCTCTTCCGGCAGGTCGTGGATGAAGCCGACGGTGTCCACCAGGATCGCCTCCCTCCCCCCGGGGAGCCGGATTTTCCGCGCCGTGGGGTCCAGCGTGGCGAACAGCTGGTCCGCCACGAACACCTCCGCCCCGGTCATCCGGTTGAACAGGGTCGACTTCCCGGCGTTGGTGTACCCCACCAGCGCCACCACGGGGTACCCCACCTCCCGCCTTCGCCGGTAATGCAGCGACCGGGTCCGGCGCACCGTCTCGAGCTCGCGCCCGATCTGCCGGATCATCGCGCGGATCCGGCGGCGGTCCTCCTCCAGCTTTTTCTCCCCGGGCCCCCTCGTCCCGATCCCGCCGCCGAGGCGGGACAGCTCCTTCCGCCCTCCCGCGAGACGGCCCAGGCGGAAGGAAAGCTGCGCGAGCTCCACCTGGAGCTTCCCCTCCTTCGTGCGCGCGCGCTGGGCGAAGATGTCGAGGATGACCTCCCTCCGGTCGAGCGTCTTCACGCCGAGCTCTTCCGTGAGGCGGGCCTGCTGCTTCGGCCGGAGGAGATTCTGGAACACGACGAGGTTCGCCTCCCGCAGCGCGACCTCATCCTTCAGCCTGCCGAGCGTCCCCTTTCCCACGACGGTCCCCGGGACTTCCGTGTCGACGGACTGGACGTGGGACGCCGCGACCTCCGCGCCGGCGGACCGGACGAGTTCCGCCAGCTCCGCCATGACCTCCTGGACGTGGAGGACGGCGGCGGGCCCCCTCTCCCGCTTCCGGTGGGCGTATACGAGGAGGGCGCGCTCCTTCCTGGGGGGGTCTGCGTGCATCAGTGGAGGCGGAGCACGTCGTAGCCGAATCTTCCGCGCAGGGCGTGGGCGAGCTCCAGCGAGGGAGCCACGCCCACCCCGTCCGGAAGCGCGATGATGGCCTCGTAGTCCCCCGGGCGCACGAGGTGGAGGAACCCCTTCTTGTCCCCCGCGTGGCGGAGGATCGTCCTCCGCAGCTCCGCCACGTCGGCGTCGCTGAGCCGGTCGAGGAGCAGCTGGAAATGGACGGACCGGGCGAGACGGTCCCGCACGTTCTCCATGCGGAACACCTCTTCGGCGATGACCCGGGCCGCCTGCTCCCCCGCCTCCACCCGCCCGAGCAGGAATACCGGCTCCGTGCTCGAGAGGGTGTCGCGGCACTCGAGGAAGGTGCGGGAGAATACGGTGACGTCCACCGTCCCATCGAGGTCCTCGAGGGTCAGGTTGGCCATCTTCTCCCCCTTCCTCGTGGTGCGTTCCCGCATGGCCGTGATGATGCCGCCGATCTTCACCTCGGTCCCAGGTTTCAGGTGCGCGATCTTCGCGGTCGTGGTGTTGGCGTAGAGCGCGATCTCCGCGGCCCAGGAGTCCAGCGGGTGCCCGGTGATGTAGAAGCCGAGCGCCTCCTTTTCGTACGCCAGCCGCTCCGGCCTGGACCAGGAATGGGCGGGCGGGGCGGCCGGCCCCCGGGGCCTCGCCGCCGCCTTCTCCTCCGCCGGGGCCCCGAAGAGGGCGAACTGGCCGGACTCCCGCCGCCGCACCTCCGCCTGCGCCTCCTCGAGCAGCGCCGGGAGCTCGACGATGATCTTCCCGCGGTCGGGATCGAGCGAGTCCAGCGCCCCGGACTTGACCAGGCTCTCGACCGCCCGCTTGTTCACCTTCCGCAGGTCCGCCCGGGAGAGGAAATCCCGCACCGACCCGAACGGCCGCTCCTCCCGGGCCGACAGGATCGCCTCGACCGCGGACTCCCCCAGCCCCTTGACGGCCGACAGCCCGAACCGGATGGAGCCGCCCACCGGGAAGAAGGCGTACCGGGACTCGTTCACGTCCGGGGGAAGGATCGGGATCCCCCTCCCGCGGCAATACGCGATGTACCGGATGATCTTGGCCGTGTCCCCGGATTCCGAGGTCATCAGGGCGCTGCAATACTCCACGGGGTAATGGGTCTTCAGGTACGCGGTCTGGTACGCCACCAGGGCGTACGCCGCGCTGTGGGACTTGTTGAACCCGTACCCGCCGAACTGCCGTATCAGGTCGAAGATCTCCTGCGCCTTCCCTTCCGGGATCCCGTTTCCCCGGGCGCCCTCGAGGAAGCGCGCCCTCTGCTGCTTCATCAGCGCGTCGTCCTTCTTCCCCATCGCCTTCCGGAGCACGTCGGCCTCCCCGAGCGTGAATCCCGCGAGGGCCTTCGCGATCTCCATCACCTGCTCCTGGTAGACGATGACCCCGTACGTCTCGCTCAGGATCTCCGCGAGCTGCGGGAGGACGTAGGCGACTTTCTTCCGGCCGTGGCGGCGTTCCACGAAGTCGTCCGACATCCCGCTCTGGAGGGGCCCGGGACGATGGAGGGCGACCATGTCGATCAGGTGCGTGAACCGGTCCGGCTTCAGGCGGGAGATGAGATCGGTGAAGCCCCGGCTCTCGCTCTGGAAGACGCCCGCCGTGTCGCCGCGGGACAGGGTCGCGTACGTCTCCGCGTCGTCCAGGGGAAGGTTGTCGAGGTCGATCGCGACTCCCCGCTGTTCGGAAAGTAGCCGCAGCGTGTCGTGGAGGGCGGTCAGGGTCCGCAGCCCCAGGAAGTCGAACTTCACCAGGCCGATCCGTTCGATCGGCTTCATCGAGTATTGGGTGGTGATGTCCCCCGTGGTCTGCCGGTAGAGGGGGCAATATTCCGTGATGGGCCGGTTCGCGATCACCACGGCGGAGGCGTGGGTCCCCGCGTGCCGGGACCTCCCCTCGATCTCCTTCGCGTACTGGAACAGCTCCGCGATCCTCGGGTTCTCGTCGATCAGCTCCTTCAGCCGCGGCTCCGCCTTCGTCGCGTTCTCCACCGTCATGTTCAGTTCCGGCGGGATCATCTTGGCGATCCGGTCCACCTCGGCGTACGGCATCTCGAGCACCCTTCCCACGTCCCGGACCGCCACCCGCGGCTTCCACGTGCCGAACGTGATGAGCTGGGCCACGTTCTCCTTGCCGTACTTCCTCTCCACGTAGGCGATCACCTCGTCCCGCCGCTTCTTGCAGAAGTCGCAGTCGATGTCGGGGAGGCTGACCCGTTCCGGGTTCAGGAACCGCTCGAAGAGGAGCTTGTACGGGATCGGGTCCACCTCGGTGATCCGCAGGGCGTACGCCACCAGGCTCCCCGCCGCGCTGCCGCGCCCCGGGCCCACCGGGATCCCACGGTCCTTCGCGTACCCGATGAAGTCCGAGACGATGAGGAAATACCCCGAGAAGCCGGTCTTCTCGATGACGGAGAGTTCGAACTCCAGCCGGCGGCGGTACTCATCTTCCCGTTCCCGCGGCATCCCGTCCCCGCGCGTTTTCCGGTCCGACAGCCGCCGATCGAGCCCCTTCGACGCCTGCTCCCGCAGGTACGCCTCGGAGGAGACGCCGGGGGGAAGGGCGAATTCGGGGAACTTGGTCACCCCGAGCTCGATTTTCACGCGGCACCGCTCGGCGATGGCCAGGGTGTTGTCGAGGGCGTCGGGGGCGACGTGGCCGAAGGCGCTCTCGAATTCGTCCCGGGATTTCACGTAGAACTGGTCGGACTCGAAGCGCATCCTCGTGGGGTCCTTGATCGTTTTCCCCGTCTGGAGGCAGAGCAGGATCTCCTGGAGGCGGTCGTCCCCCCGGTTCAGGTAGTGGCAGTCGTTCGTGGCCACCAGCGGCGTCCCCGTGGCGCGGGCGAGGGAGATCAGCCGGGGGTTCATCTTCCCCTGCTCGGGGATCCCGTTGTCCTGGATCTCGAGGTAGAAGCGGCCGTCCGGGAACATGGACCGGTACTCCTCGAGCACCTCGAGCGCCTTCCCTTCGCCTTCCGTCGCGAGCGTGAACGGGATCTCCCCCTGCAGGCACGCGGAAGTGGCGATCAGCCCTTCCGAGTATTGACGCAGAAGCTCCTTGTCGACCCGGGGCTTGTAGTAGAACCCTTCCGTGTGCGCCCGGGAGGAGAGCTGCATGAGGTTCCGGTACCCCGTCTCGTTCTCCGCCAGAAGGATCAGGTGGTAGGCGTACTCCCCCGTGGGGGCGATCCGCCGTTCCTCCCGCCGGCCGGGCGCGACGTACACCTCCGCCCCCAGGATCGGCGTGACGCCGCCCTTCAGCGCCTCCTCGTAGAATTCGATGGTCCCCATCATCCCGCCGTGGTCGGTGACCGCGACGGCGGGCATCCCCAGCTCCCGCACCCGGGCGATCAGCGGGGCGAACTGGATCGTGCCGTCCAGGAGGCTGTATTGCGAGTGGAGGTGGAGGTGGACGAAGTTCTTCATTCCCACTCGATGGTGCTGGGGGGCTTGGAGGAGATGTCGTACGCCACGCGGTTGATCCCCTTCACCTCGTTGATGATCCGCGTCGAGATCCTCTGGAGCACGTCGTACGGCAGCCGTACCCAGTCGGCGGTCATCCCGTCCTGGCTGTGCACGGCCCGGACCGCGGCCACGTTCTCGTACGTCCGGAAGTCTCCCATGACCCCGACCGTCTTGATGGGCAGCAGGACGGCGAACGACTGCCAGATCGTCTCGTACATCCCCGCCGCCCGGATCTCCTCCAGGACGACCGCGTCCGCCTCGCGCAGGATCCGCAGCCGGGCCGAAGTCACCGGCCCGATGATGCGCACCGCCAGCCCCGGCCCCGGGAACGGCTGCCGGTCGAGGATGTGGGACGGCACGCCGAGCTCCCGCCCCAGCTCCCGCACCTCGTCCTTGAACAGCTCCCGCAGCGGCTCGATGAGCTTCAGGTGCATCTTCTCCGGCAGCCCGCCTACGTTGTGGTGGGACTTGATGACCGCCGAGGGGCCCTTGAACGAGACGCTCTCGATCACGTCCGGGTAGAGCGTCCCCTGTCCGAGGAAGCCGACCCCGGGGATCTTCCGGGCTGCCTCCTCGAAGACCCGAACGAAGAGCTCCCCGATGATCTTCCGCTTCTGCTCGGGGTCCTCGACGTCGTCGAGCGCCCGCAGGAACGTGTCCGCGGCGTCCACGTACTCCAGGTGGAGCCCGATCCCCTCCCGGAATGTGTGGATGACGTCCTCCGCCTCTCCCTTGCGCAGCAGCCCGTTGTTCACGAAGATGCAGGTGAGCCGGTCGCCGATCGCCTCGTGCAGGAGCACGGCGGCGACCGCGGAATCCACCCCCCCGGACAGGCCGAGCACCACCCCCTCCTCCCCCACGATCTCGCGGATCCGCTTCACGCTGCTCTCCGCGAAGGAGTGCATCGTCCA
>JAGGAJ010000087.1 GCA_017889845.1 Deltaproteobacteria bacterium | reverse complement strand
GTTCTCTTTCGGAAGGAATGACCTGTACGTACCGCGATGATTCACCTGAATTATGCGCTTCAAACAGGAGGGATGGGGAGATGAAAAAGAGGATCGCCACCCCCGATGCCTTTCGCTCCCGTACCCCGGAGGCCGGGTCCTGTACTCTGCGCCCTGTGCCAGGAGGTTTCTCTGCTATAATCGGAAATATCCGTTCCGACAACCATCCGGGGACAGGGGTCTTGGCATGGCATTATCACTTCGCTGTTCTGAAATTGCCGGGGAAAAGGAATGTGATTTCGTCGCCAAAGGCGAAACGGAGGATGAAGTCTTCCAGATCATGGCAGAACACTTCAAGGCGGTCCACGGCTTGTATGGAGCTTCCAAACCCATCAAAGACGTTTTTCGCAGGTCGCTCCGTCGGGAATAGGGACGACGGCCGGTTAGAGGCCGTCCGCCTTTTCCCAACGTGACCCAGGATTCCCTTTTCCTGGTCTTCGACCTGGTCGGGACCTGCGCCTTCGCGATGTCCGGTGCGTTCAAGGCGATCCGGAAAAGCCTGGACCTGCTCGGCATCCTCGTGCTCGGGTTCGCCACGGCGATGGGCGGCGGGGTCGTTCGGGACGCCCTCCTTCACCGGACCCCGGTCGCGTTCACCACGAACCTCTACGCCCTGTTCGCTCTCATCGGTTGCCTGCTGGCATGCGCCTGGCATTGTGCCGCGAAGGGGAGAAGGTTTCTGGACGAAGACCGGGCCTTTCTTCTCGTGGACGCGCTCGGGCTGGCCGTCTTCGCGGCGATCGGCGCCTCGGCGGGATCCGCTGCGGGGCTCGCGCCGTGGAGCGTAGTGGTGCTCGCGGCCCTGACCGGCGCGGGGGGCGGGGCGCTGCGCGACCTCCTGGTGCTGGAGATCCCGATGATCCTGCACGCCGACTTCTACGCCACCGCGGCGCTGCTGGGGGGGCTCTCCTTCGTTCTCATCGCCGGGGCGGGGTTCCATACGCCCGTCGCATCAGCCGCCGCTTTCCTGACGACGTTGCTGCTGCGTACCGCGGCGATCTACCTCGGCTGGAGCCTGCCCAAACTACGGTAGGGGCCCCGTGATCGGTCCATCCCGGCCCCGGTTGGATATTCTGCCGGATGTTCCCACCCGCGCATCCGATGACGCATCGGGCCAAGAAGCGAAAACAGGGTGAACAAATCGGGAGAATCCTGCGTCAATAAGGGGGGAGCCTTGATGACCGTGATGGTGGTGGACAAATCGGCCCGGCCGGGGCGCCACTGAGGAGATCGGGGGGACGAATGAAGGCATGTACAAAGGGTTTCGGGTCGATATTCATCGTCGGAGCGTTGCTGCTGTTCCCGCCGGATTCCGGGGCGGGATCCCTCGGGTCGATGCGGGTCAGACTCGCCCAGGGAGACGTGCAGGTGAAGATCGCCGAAACGGGGGATTGGGCGCCTGTCTCGGTCAATATGCCCCTCGCCGAGGGGGACGAACTGTGGGTACCGGAGGGGAGCCATGCGGCGATCCAGACGAACAGCGGGTCCCACGTCCGGCTCGGCGCGTACACGGCCCTGCAGGTCCTGCGGATGGACCGGGACTCCTACCAGTTCCATCTTGCACAGGGGGATGTGTACGTGCTGAACCGCGCCCCAAGGCGCATCGCCCTCCAGTTCGACACTCCCGACGCCTCCATCCGCGCTTTCGGGAAATCGACCTTCCGGATCGAAGTCCCCGAAGGAGAGACGGCCGTTTCCGTGTTCATGGGATCGGTCCTTATGGAGAACGGCGGCGGAATGACAACGGTCCGGGCGGGCAGCATGCTGGCCGTGGGTCCGGACGGTTACGGGGAACTTTCCCCGCTCCTCCCCGCCGACGACTGGCGGAGGTGGAATGCGCAGCAGGACCGGGTCATCCTTGCCAGGGGGAACAGCTACGGGTACCTGCCGGAGGAGCTCCGGGTTTACTCCAGCGACTTCGACGAAAGCGGCCGGTGGGTCAATGTGCCCGGGTACGGGTACTGCTGGACCCCTACGGTCGTCGTGGTCTCCGACTGGGCTCCGTACCGGCACGGAAGGTGGGTGTGGAGGGGCGGAGACTACGTCTGGATCGGCTATGAGCCCTGGGGATGGGCTCCCTACCACTACGGCCGTTGGGCCTTCGTCGTCAACATCGGGTGGTTCTGGGTGCCTCCCGCCAGGGGGGATGTGTACTGGGCACCGGGATACGTGGGCTGGGTGCGGACGGGGGACCACGTGGCGTGGGTGCCCCTCGCTCCGAGGGAAACCTACTACGGGCGCGGCAACTACGGCCGGTACAGCACGAATATCACCAACGTAAACATCAACCAGGTCCATGTGACCAACGTCTATCGGAACGTGAACGTCTTCAACAGCGTCACCGTGGTCAACCAGACCACATTCGTCACGGGCCGTCCGTCCTCCGTCGACCGGAACGTGGTGGTGAACGTGAGGGAGGATTTCGCCAGGCGGCGGAACATCGTGGTGGGAAACCCCCAGATCCAGCCCGCGAGGACGAGTTACATCCCGGTGGACCGGTCGATCCCAGAGGCGAAACGCCCACCGGCGGCCGTCCGGAGGATCGACGTGAAGGAACTGAGACAATCCCGTCCGCAGGTCAAGGAACCCGACCGTTCCGCAATACGGCCACAAGAGAAGCCTCGCCCCATGGAGGTAAAGAAAGTCGAGAAACCGATGTCTTCGAGCGAGAGGATAAAAGAGCGCCAGCAGGCAGCGCCTGCCGAGAGGGGCAGGCCGCAGCAGGCGGCACCGCCGGAAAAGGCCAGACCGAAGGCAGAGCCTGTCGAGAGGGGCAAACCGCAGATGGTCCCGGCGGAAAAAGACAAGCGGAAGGCAGCGCCTGCCGAGAGGGGCAGGCCGCAGCAGGCGGCGCCGCCGGGAAAGGCCACACCGCAGGCAGCGCCTGCCGAGAGGGGCAGGCCGCAGCAGGCGGCACCCCCGGAAAAGGCCATACCGCAGCCCACGCCTGCCGAGAGGGGCACGCCGCAGGAGGCCCCTGCGGAGAAAGGCAAACGGAAGGAAGCCACACCGGTGAACGGGAAGCAGAAGGATTCCGTACCCGGCAACGGCTCGCGCGAAAAACCGCGCGGGGGGACGGAGCGGGAGGAGGAGAAGGACCACCGCCAATCCCAGTGGGGGCGGACGGAAGGCCTCCGGTGACCTACCCTCCTCAGACAGGTCCGATGTTGACCACGCTCGACGGTCAGGAGAAGGCTATCGGCTTGTTCCCTCGGCAGGTTTATTGGTCTGAAGGAGGTTCTTGACCATCTCCTGGACGTACGGTTTTTCCTTCAGGCTCGCGTACGCCCCCGGGAAGTAGACGGCAGCGATCCGTGCGCTTCCTCCCCCGAAGTTTCTCAGGATGACCGCGAATCGCTGGTCACGGGAGAGCCGGACATGGTCGATCATGGGGAAATCGTAATAACCGACCCAGAACTCGGCGTCATCCGTCCGGATTTCGCCGGTGTCCTCGTTCCGGGTCTTTACCTCCATCCGGAGTTGCATCTCCTTTCGCCGGCTGTCGACCTTCTTTACCACGAGCAGGAAACTTCGCTCTACCTGGTTGAGCTTCAATAGGGCCGGCTCCAGCGGTATCCCGCCCGGGTTGCGGGCGAGATCGTCGAAATCGACGGTGCGCTCGAACGATTTTCCTGCCTCTTCCAGCACCACCATTTCCTTTCGGGTCACTTCCCGAGCGACCTTGCTCAGCCGGTCCCGCAGTTCGCTGCCCTTCGCACCGCCGTATTTTACGGCGTCGCGCTCGAGCTGGAAGAACAGGGGCTTGAGGTTCAGAGACTCATGGAAGTTGTACGCCAGCAATTCCAGCTTCAGCAGGCGGTCATCGATGGACGTCGATTCGGGCCGGAGGAACGACTGGATGATAGACACGAACATGTCCTTGCGCAAGGCGCTGTCCGCCTCTTCCCGTTTGCTGATCAACTCGGAAGCAAACCGTGCACGTGTCTCCTCGGACTGCCGTCTTTCGATGAATTGCGAACCGAAAAATCCGAGTCCGGCCACAGCCAGGGCAGCCAGCAACCCGCCGACCGGCTGGAGGACGATCGCCGCCTTGTCCCAGAAATCCTTTTCCCTGGGCTCCATACTCATTCGCTCCGCAAGGAAGACTTTCCATCCTTTTTCTCGAGGACGAGGTTGTACCGCGCGGAATCCTCGAACGAGTTAACGGTCATCTGCGGAGAGCCGTCACTGGACTTGATCGACAGGGTGCATTTTCCCTGCTCCGGCACAAACAGGCGATAGGATCCGAGTTTGTCCGTCTCTGCGCTGTAGCTCCCCTTGGCACATTTGACCTCGACCTTCGTCCCTGCCTTGATCGGTTTTCCGCTCTCCTTGACCGTCCCGTAGATCTCTCCGGCTTGCGCGGTTGTGCAGGAAATCGCGAGACAAATCATCGTCAGGAATGCCTTCCTCATCGAACCCTCCCTCTCGTGGTGTGCAGGTTCCACCGGTTTGTGATGGACGTCATCCGTCTGGACGTCATCCAATATACGGACCAGGGACGATTCGCATTCGAAGGGAACCGGCGATCCATGTCAGTGGAACCGCGCACCCCGAAGGTCGAAACTCCCAAGTAGTCTTTGCTGAAAGAATATCCCAACCCGGTTTGGGTTTGTGCATTTCTTGTGACCGGTCAGTTTGGCCCGTTTTGACCGGACACCTCTTTCCCGGGTTGTTGTCGGATACCGGGGGATTCCCCATATGGGCAAGTGGGATACCTTTTGGGGAAGCCGCGTGGACGGAGGGGGAGCCGGGATTATGAGAACATGTTATTTATCATCGGCTTGTAATCGTCAGGCAAGTTGGCACTTCCCATGCACTACACATACGTGGCTTTCAAATTTTCCTCTGGAGGAAAAGAAATGAAGAAACTGTTCTCGATGTTCCTCGCGGTTGCTTTTGCGCTCTCGATGATCGGTGTCGCGGGCGCGGCCGACAACGCCGCGAAGCCGGCGGCTCCGGCAGCCGAGAAGAAGGCGGCTCCGGCGGCCGAGAAGAAGGCAGCTCCGGCGACCGAGAAGCCGGCGGCTCCGACGGCCGAGAAGAAGGCGAAAAAGACGACGAAGAAGACGAAGAAGGAAACCGAGAAGAAGGGCGAGGAAACGGGCCAGAAGATGGGCGAGGAGAAGAAGGCCGCGCCCGCCGCGCCCGCTGCACCTGCTGCACCCGCCACGCCTCCGGCCCCGGCGGCTCCCCCGGCGAAGAAGTAACCGGGTCAACCGGGCAGGCGGTCCGGCCCCACAAGGGCTTCCGGATCCCGCGGGCAGGGGGTCACAATCCCCCTGCCCTTTTTTTTTACCCCCTTTGAGGATGAAGATGAGAAAACGATTCTCCTTGCTCGCGGCAGCAGCAATCGCCCTGTTGGTCGTCGCGGGTGGGTGTGCCAAGGAAAAAGCGCCCTCACAGCCCGAACCACCGAACAAGGAGGCCGTTGGAAAAGAGAAGAAAGCCGCCCCGAAAGCCGGTTTGAAATGGTTCACCGGGACGATCGAGACCTTGGACGCGGCGTCGGGGACCCTGACCCTGAAGGGACCGAAGGGGACGATGGAGTTCAAGGCCGATGGGAGCGCGAAGAAGGACCTCGATGGCATGGATATCGGGGACAAGGTAATCGTGAAGCACACCGGCGAGATAGCACATTCCATCGTGAAGCCCGGTGCGATCAATAATCCCCGGGCCAGGAAGGAGAAGGAGGAATCCCGGAAAGCGGTGGACCTTGTTCCGAAAGCGGAGTAAGAGGAGCGTTCCGGTTTACCCGTGACAACATGGCCTTGTCTGTTACTGGCCAGCCCCGCATGACCGGTCCACCCGTATCATGGCGCAGGAACGCTCCTACCCCCTGCCCCATGGGTTCAGCCGCAGCCGCCCGCCAGGAAGCCACCCCTCTTGTGCGACACGAACCCACGCGATACCGTACCAGACACCGAATGGGGCGAGGAGCACAAGGAGCCACTTTCCGTCTCGCACTCCTAGGACGAGCGTCACGAGGCTGCCGCAAATGGAGATCGCGGCGATCAGGATGGCCAATGTGCGGGCGGGAAGCGAGAGATTCGGGAGATAACTTTCCAGCGGCAGGGCCTTCGGTTCGACCTTCGGCCTGGCACCCCGGGCCGGACTTCTCCGCTCCGGATGGAACAGTCGATCCGGCAGCTTTATGCGGCCGGACGGTTTCGGTCTCGTGACGACGAAACGGAGGTCGTCGCTTTTTCCCCTCGACGTGTTTCCGCGTTTCGGTGCCATGGATTGCACACACCATCTCACAAGATATTCCGGAAGGCAACCTGCGGCGGGATATACGCATGCCCACCCAGTCGGCCTGTAACCGGGGGCAGGTCAATTCCAGGCACACTTTACTGAATGCGAATGATACCTTGGTTATGGTCCAGAATGGGTCGAGATCCAAACCGGGGGGTGTCTCGTGGGCATTCTGCAAGGCAGGAAAGGGCTAATCCTCGGCGTCGCCAACGAGAAGTCCATCGCATGGGGCGTGGCCAGGGCCTGTCACCGCGAGGGGGCCGAACTCGGGTTCAACTATCTCGGCGAGGCGCTCAAGAAACGGGTGCATCCCCTGGCGGAGTCGATCCGGTCGAGCTTCGTCGAACCGCTCGACGTTGCCGACGACGCCCAGATCGACGATTTCTTCTCCAAGGCCGAGGCCCGGTGGGGGCGGCTCGACTTCATCGTGCACTCCATCGCCTTCGCCAACAGGGAATCGCTGATCGGCCATTTCCGGGATACCTCGCGCGCCGATTTCCATCTCGCGCTGGACATTTCCGCATACTCCTTCATCGCCTGCGCCCGGCGGGCGGCCCGGTTGATGGGACCGGGGGGGGCCATGGTGACGATGAGTTACCTCGGGGCGGTGCGCTCCGTGCCGAACTACAACGTGATGGGCGTGGCGAAGGCCGCCCTCGAAGCTGCGACCCGTTACCTGGCCTACGACCTCGGGCGGGAAGGGATCCGCGTCAACGCCGTCTCGGCAGGGCCGATCCGGACGCTGGCTGCCTCCGGCGTGGGCGATTTCCGCAGGCTGATGGAGAAGAGCGCCCGCGGCGCCTTGCTCCGGCGGAACGTGACGCAGGACGAGGTGGGGAACGCCACCGCGTACCTCCTTTCGGACTGGGCTTCTGGTGTGACCGGCGAAGTGCACTACGTCGACGCGGGGTTCAACATCGGCGGCGGCGACCCGGGTATCGAACCGGCCGCATCGGGCTCCACATCCCCCTCGTCCTGAGCGGCGGTGCTTTTCCCCGGTCGGTTCCCCCCGCCGGGTGTCTCAAAAGAACCAAAA
>JAGGAJ010000086.1 GCA_017889845.1 Deltaproteobacteria bacterium | reverse complement strand
GGCTGGGCCCGCTTGACTCCCGTGGCCACGGCGGGCGCCCGCCCGTGGGGGGCCTCCACCACGTCCACGTCGATGTAGTCGTACAGGAAGACCGAGCAGCCGACGCACGCCACGCCGACCGTGTTCTCCCGAACGCCGTACCGGTCGATGCACTCCGCCACGATGCGGTGGATCGTCCCGTGGTGGCACCCCGGGCAAAAGTGGGTCTTCACGTCCACGAGGCTGCGGGGCCGTTCGAAAACGGCCTTCGTGAATTGCGGCTTCGCGTCCGGTTTCATCCCTTCCTCCCCGCAAGCGCCCGGATCCGGTCGAGGATCTCCTCGGGCGTCGGCATGGCGCACGGCTTTCCGAAGAACCCGATTTTATCGTGGTGTGGAGTGCAGATCTTCACGTCCTCCACCATCTGGCCCGTGTTCATCTCGACAACGAGCAGCCTGTCCGCGGTCCGGGCGATTTCCTGCACCTCCCGCTCCGGAAACGGGAAGAGGGTGATCGGCCGCAGCATGCCGGCCGGGATGCCCTCTTTCCGGGCCCACTGGATCGCCGTCTTGCTCACCCGGGCCGCCGTCCCGAAGGCGACGACCGCGATCTTCGCGCCGGAAAGGAGATACGACTCGGCGCGCGCCTCCGTCTGGCGCATCGCCTCGTATTTCCCGTGGAGCTTCCAGTTGTGGACCTCGATCGCGTTGTCCTTCAGGTACAGCGACTTCAGGTTCTGCCGCTCCCGCCCCCTGCACCCCGTGAGCGCCCACGGCTTCTCCTGCGGGAAAGACGCGTCGTACGGGGTGGGGACGAACGGTTCCTTCATCTGGCCGATGATGGCGTCCCCCAGCAGAAAAACCGGATTGCGGTACTTGTCCGCGAGGTCGAACGCCAGCATGGTGAGGGAGTACATCTCCTGCACCGAGTGGGGCGCCAGCACGATGAGCCGGTATCCGCCGTGCCCGCCTCCCTTGACCGCCTGGAAGTAATCCCCCTGCGACGGGGCGATTCCGCCGAGTCCCGGCCCCGAGCGGGAGATGTTGACGATCACGGCCGGAAGCTCCGAACCCGCCATGTAGGAGAGCCCCTCCTGCATCAGGGAGATGCCGGGGCCCGACGAGGAGGTCATCACCCGTTTCCCGGAGGCGGCGGTGCCGAGGAGGAAGTTGATCGTGGCCACCTCGCTCTCGGCCTGCAGGAAGGTTCCGCCGATGGCGGGGAGCCGCGCCGCCATGTATTCCGGGATGTCGTTCTGCGGCGTGATCGGGTACCCGTAGTAGTGCCGGCACCCTGCAGCGATCGCGCCCAGGCAGATCGCCTCGTTCCCCTTCGTCAGGAGCCGCAGGGCCTCGCCCGTCGCGGTCCCGTTCATCGCCACACCCGGATGCAGACGTCGGGGCACGTCTCCGCGCAGATCGCGCACCCCGTGCAGTCGTCGGGACGCGCGAACACGGCCGCCGCGTACCCCTGCCGGTTGAAACTCCCGCCCATCTCGATGCACGACTTCGGGCAGGCGGGCACGCACAGTTCGCACGCCTTGCATCGCTCGAAGTCGATTTCGATCCGTCCCGTCGCCGCGGCGACCTCTTCCTTCGCCATCCCCCGGTTTCCTAATCGTACTTCGGCTTGAACTCGAAGTAGTGGGTCGTGTCGATGATCCGGGATGTGCGGGAACGGGACCGCAGGACAACGGACTGGGTGTATGCCCCCCCGCTGAAGAACCGCACGCCCTGCAGGTAGTCTCCGAAGGTGACCCCGGTGGCGGCGAACATGACGTCGCTCCGGGCCAGGTCCTCGAGGGAGTACACGCGGTTCAGGTCCGTCACCCCCATCGTCTTCGCCCGCTCGATCTCCTCCTTGTTCCGGAACTTGAGGACCCCCTGGAAGTCGCCGCCCATGCATTTCAACGCCGCTGCCGCGAGCACACCCTCCGGTGCGCCGCCGGTCCCCATGAGGACGTCCACTCCGGACCCCTCTTTCGACGTCGCGATCGCTCCCGCCACGTCGCCGTCGCCGATCAGCTTGATCCGGGCGCCCGCCTCGCGGCACTCCCGGATCAGTTCCTGGTGGCGCGGCCGGTCGAGGATGACCACGCACAGATCCTCCACGTACGCCTTCAGCGCCTTTGCAATGCGCCGCAGGTTTTCCGTCGGGGAGGCGGTGATGTCGATCGTCCCGCGGGCCCTCGGGCCCACGGCGATCTTCTGCATGTAGGTGTCCGGGGCGTGGAGGAACCCTCCCTCCTCCGCTATGGCGATCACGGCGAGGGCGTTGTTTCCGCCCGACGCCACGATGCTCGTCCCCTCGAGGGGGTCGACGGCGATGTCCACCCGCGGGGACTCCGCCGCCCCGACCTCCTCCCCGATGTAGAGCATCGGCGCCTCGTCCCGCTCCCCCTCGCCGATGACGACGCGCCCCTTGAACTGAACGTAGTTCAGGGCCTTCCGCATCGCCGTGACCGCCGCCTGGTCCGCCGCCATATTGTCCCCTCGGCCCATCAGCCGCGCCGCCGCCAGCGCGGCGGCCTCCGTAACCCGGACGACTTCCATGGCCAGATTTCGTTCCACGCCCTGTTCCCCCTTCCCCCGGAGTTGACTAATCCGATCCCGAAAGCTCCCGGAACGCCGCCGGCGGCCGGACGGGTTTGCCGTTCAGACGGGTGAAGGCGTGCACGGTGTGACCCGTCACCAGCAGTGTGCCGTCCTCCCGCTCGATCCGGTACCCGAAAATCAGCCGGACCCCCGCGACCGCCCGGATCTCCGCGTGGATCCGGAGCACGTCGTCGTATCGCGCCGAGGCGTGGTACGAGGCTCCGGCCTCGATCACGGGGAGCAGGACGCCGTCCCGTTCCATCACGTCGCGGTAGGAGAATCCCTTCCGCCGCATCAGTTCGGCCCGGCCGACCTCGAACCACCGAAGGTAGTTCCCGTAATAGGCGATCCCCGCGGCGTCGGTGTCCCCGTAGATCACGCGTACGTCGGCGACGTGCTCCACGCGGGCCGGCCTCTCAGGAGAGCAGGTGCCCGATCAGCAGCGTCCCGGCCGGGACGAACTGGCCCGAGGCGCGGGCGTCCGCTTCGGTGTACCGCTTTCCAGGGTGCGTCGAAAGGCCGGCGGGCGCCGGGTAGAAGACGAAGGGGACCGGTTCCTGCGCGTGGGTCCGTATGGCGACCGGCGTCGGGTGGTCCGGCAGCAGGAGGATCTTCAGGTCCCCCTTCTCCCGCGCTCTTCCGAGGATCGGCCCGAGCATTTCCCGGTCGATCCGCTCGATTGCCCGGATCTTCTCCTGCACGTTGCCGTTGTGCCCCGCCTCGTCGGGGGCCTCCACGTGGATGAGGACGAAGTCCTTGGTCTCCAGCTCCCGCAGCGCCGCTTCCATCTTCCCCCGGTAGTTCGTGTCGATGTACCCCGTGGCCCCCGGTACGTTGATCACGGAAAGGCCCGCGTAGATCCCGATCCCCTTGATGAGATCGACTGCGGCCACCACGGAGCCCGACAGGCCGTACCTCTCCTGCAAGGTGGGGATCCGGGGCGCCTTCCCCTGCCCCCACAGCCACACGGAGTTTCCGGGGCGCTTTCCTTCCGCCGCGCGCCGGCGGTTCACCGGGTGGTCCGCGAAGACCTCCCGGGAAATCTCCATGATGGTCAGAAGCAGTTCCGCGCCGTCCCCCTTCGGGAGGTACTCCGTGATCTTCTTCCCGTGGATGTCGTGGGGGGGTGTCGTCAGGACGCCGTCGTTTCCGCCGGGCCACACCATGAGGTGCCGGTACGAGACCCCCGTGTGGAACCGGACCCCCTTGTCCGCGACCTTCTCCTGGAGGGATGCGAGCAGCTGCGCCGCCTCCGCGGTGGCGATGTGGCCCGCGGAGAAATCCTCCATCTCGGAGTCGGCCCCGTCGTTCTTCAGCGCCACCACGTTGCACCGGACCGCCACGTCGTCCGGGGCGAGAGTGATGCCGATGGAAGCGGCCTCCAGCGGGGAGCGGCCCGTGTAGACGGACGCGGGATCGTACCCCAGGATGCTCAGGTTGGAGACGTCGCTCCCCGGGTACATCTCCTTGGGCACGACCTGGACCATCCCGATCGCCCCGTGGGACGCCATGAAGTCCATGTTCGGCTTCTCCGCCGCCTCCAGTGGCGTCCGGTCCCCGATCGACGGGATCGGCCAGTCGGCCATCCCGTCGCCGATCAGGATGAGGTACTTGGTGCCCATCGATGTCTCCTTCCTCAGAAACCGAGGACCTTGAGGACGTCCGCCAGGGTCGGGGGGATCGTCACGGGCGCGACGGACTGCGCGATGGCGTTGTCCGGGTCCTTCAGCCCGTGGCCGGTGAGGGTGCACACGAGCCGCTGGCCCGCCCGGAAAAAACCGTCGCGGCCCAATTTTACCACGCCGGCGATGGACGCCGCGGAGGCGGGCTCGCAGAAGACCCCTTCCGTCTCGGCCACCAGCTTGTAGGCATCCAGGATCTCCGCGTCGCTCACCATCCGGATGAGTCCGCCGGACTCGTCCCGCGCGGCTTCGGCCTGCTTCCAGGAGGCGGGGTTCCCGATCCGGATGGCGGTCGCCACGGTTTCGGGCTTTTTCACCGGCGCGCCCCGGACGATCGGGGCCGCCCCCTCCGCCTGCCAGCCGAGCATCTTCGGGAGCCGCCCGGCGTTCCCCGCGGCGTGGTAATCCTTGTACCCCGCCCAGTACGCGGTGATGTTGCCGGCGTTTCCCACCGGGAGGACGTGGTAGTCGGGTGCGTCGCCCAGCGCGTCCACGATCTCGAAGGCGGCGGATTTCTGCCCCTCGATCCGGAACGGGTTCAGGGAGTTCACGAGCGTGACGGGATATTTCTCCGAGATCTCCTTCACGAGGGTCAGCGCCTCGTCGAAATTCCCCAGCACCTGGAGGACCTGCGCCCCGTGGATCATCGCCTGGGAGAGTTTCCCCAGCGCGATCTTCCCCTCCGGGATGAGGACGAACGCATTCATCCCCGCGCGGGTCGCGTATGCGGCGGCGGATGCGGAGGTGTTCCCCGTGGAGGCGCAGATGACGGAGCCTGCGCCGTCTGCCTTCGCCTTCGAGACCGCCATCGTCATCCCCCGGTCCTTGAAGGATCCCGTAGGGTTGAGACCTTCGTACTTGAGGAATATTTCCGTCCCCGGAGCGATTTGGCGGGCAAGGACCGGCGCGGGGATCAGCGGAGTGTTCCCCTCGAGGAGGGTGATGACGCACTCCTCCGGGACCGGGGTGAAGAAGCGCCGGTAGTGGCGGATGATCCCTTCCCAGTGCATCGCGTCGGGGCCCCTTTTACAGGTTGTTTTCGATCCGGATCATCCGGGTCCGGTCGAGTACGTCGGGAAGCCGGTCCACTTCGGCGAGGGCCGACCGCATGTCGCTCTCCTTCGCGCGGTGGGTGACGATGAAGATCGGCACGGCGCTCTCCCCCCGCCCCTTCTGGAGCACGGAGGAGATGCTGATCTGGTGGTGGCCGAGGACTCCCGCGATCCGGGAGAGGACGCCCGGCCTGTCCACCACGTGGATCCGGAGGTAATACTCGCATGACACCTGGTGGAATGGGGCCACCTCGATCCGCGCCGCCGGGTCCGAGAGGAAGAAGCCGCTAGGCGGGATCCGCCCGGACGATCCCTTGCGGAGGTTCCTGGCGATCTCGATCACGTCGCTCACCACGGCGGAGGCGGTGGGCAGCATCCCCGCCCCCTGCCCCACCGACAGGGAGGAGCCTACGAAATCCCCTTTCACGTAGACGGCGTTGTTCGCACCGTCGACGGTGGCGAGGAGGTAGTGCGACGGGATCATCGTGGGATGGACCCGGACCTCGATCCCGGTCCCTTTCTCCTTCGCGATCGCGAGCAGCTTGATCGTGTACCCGAACTCCTTCGCGAAGGCGATGTCCTGCGGCGCGATTTCCCGGATCCCCTCCACGAAGATCTCCTTGAGGGGGACGTGGCCGCCCGTTGCGAGCCAGACAAGGATCGCCAGCTTGTGGGCCGTGTCGATCCCGTCCACGTCGAAGGACGGATCGGCCTCCGCCAGGCCGGTCTTCTGGGCCTCCTCGAGGACATCCGCGAAGGGCCGCCCTTCCCTTGTCATGCGGGAGAGGATGTAATTGCACGTCCCGTTGATGATGCCGAAGATCGCGCGAATCCGGTTCGCCGCCAGTCCTTCCCGCAACGTCCGGATGATGGGGATCCCTCCTCCGACGCTGGCCTCGAATCCGATGTCAACGCCCGCGGAGACCACCGCCTTCAGGATCTCCGGACCGCACTCGGCGAGGAGCGCCTTGTTCGCCGTGACGACGGACTTCCCGTTTTTCACGGCCGCCAGGAGGTAGTCCTTCGCCGCCCCTGTGCCGCCGACCAGCTCCACCACGATCTGGACGGCGGGGTCCCCGGCGACCTGCATCCCGTCGGATACCAGCACCCCCTCCGGAAGGCGGATCCCGCGGTCGCGGGACAGATCGAGGTCCGCCACCCGGACCAGCCGGATGGGGATCCCGACGCGCTTGCGCAGGTGCTCGGCGTTCTCGAGGAGGAGCCGGACGGTCCCGGTGCCGACGGTACCGAACCCTACGACGCCGACACCGATCTCCTTCCGTTGGGAGTTCATCGTGCCCGCACTCTGGCGGGCGCCTGGAACATCGTCTTGACGCCCCGGATGGCCTGGCGGATCCGGTGCTCGTTCTCCACGAGGGCGAAGCGGACAAAACCCTCCCCGTGCTCGCCGAACCCGATCCCCGGCGACACCGCGACCTTGGCGTGGGTGAGGAGGTGCTTGGAGAACTCGAGGGACCCCATCGCACGGAACGGTTCCGGGAGCGGCGCCCATACGAACATCGTCCCCTTCGGCTTTTCGAATTCCCAGCCGATGCGGGCGAAGCCGTCCACGAGGCAGTCCCGCCGCTTCCGGTACACCTCCACCGCCTCGTCCACGACCCGGTTGGGGCCGTTCAGCGCGACGGTGGCGGCGATCTGGATCGCCTGGAACATCCCGTAATCGAGATAGCTCTTGATCCGCGTCAGCGCGCCGACCATCCGCTTGTTCCCGACGACGAACCCGACCCGCCAGCCGGGCATCGAGTACCCCTTCGACATGGAGTACAGCTCCACCGCCACGTCCTTGGCGCCCGGCACCTGGAGGATGGAAGGGGCCTTGTACCCGTCGAAAACGAGATCCGCGTACGCCAGGTCGTGGACGACCAGTATGCCGTGCTCCTTCGCGAATGCGACAACCCGCCGGAAGAAATCGAGTTCCACCACCTCCGTTGTCGGGTTGTGCGGGAAGGAGATGATCATCATCTTCGGGCGCGGCCACAGCGTCTTCATGGCGCGCTCCACGCGGTCCAGGAAATCCCCCTCCCCGCTGGTGAGGGAGATGGAGCGCACGTCCGCCCCGGCGATGATCACCGAGTAGTTGTGGATCGGGTACGTCGGGCTCGGGACCAGCGCGATGTCGCCGGG
>JAGGAJ010000085.1 GCA_017889845.1 Deltaproteobacteria bacterium | reverse complement strand
GCGATGCTCGTGAGGACCGAGGTGTCGGTGGTGAGCGCGATCGCCGGGAGGGGCGGCCTCTCGATGAGGAAGCGGTTCATGAACTCCGCGGCGATGTGCTGGGCGTCCGCGGCGCTTCCCCCGTTGCCGAAGAGGAGGAGCTTGCGTCCCGCCTTGAAGGCCTCCGCGATCGCCTCCGCCGCCGTCGCGATCTCCGAGGAGATCGTCTCCGCCATCTTCAGGCGCAGTTCCGCCCCTTCCTTCAGCGACCTGGCGACCGATTCCTTCAAGGGGGCTCCCAACGGCAAGAGGTAGGAAAAACGATAAGCCTTTTCCTTCCGCGCTGTCAAGAAAGGCGGCGCGGTGGCGGCATATTTTCTTTCCCGGAAAACCGGAGTAGCATGATGCGCATCTGAAAAGTGGCGGTGATGCGCATGGAAGACCGGATCGCGAAAATCCTCGACGGGTCGAGGACGGTTGCGGTGGTCGGGATCTCCGACAAGCCGGACCGCCCGAGCCACGAAGTGGCGAAATACCTGCGGGACCGGGGGTTCACCGTGATCCCGGTGAACCCAATGATCGACGAGGTCCTGGGGGAGAAGTCGTACCGTTCCCTGTCGGAAATCCCCGGGAAAGTCGACTTGGTGGACGTCTTCCGGAAATCCGAGGACGTTCCCCCGATCGCGGAAGAGGCGGTCCGGATCGGGGCGCGCTTCTTCTGGATGCAGGAAGGCGTAACGAGCGAGCAGGCCCGGGAGATCCTCGACGCCGCGGGGATCCCCTGGGTCATGGACCGCTGCGTGAAGAAGGAACTGGCGAAACGCGGAAGATAGGTCCGATCCATCACCGCGGTGCCGGGAGGCACGGGAGGAACGGAATGGCGGGAAACATCCTCGAACTGACCAGCACGAACTTCAAGACCACGGTGGAGAGCGGAACGCCCGTGCTCGTCGACTTCTGGGCCCCCTGGTGCGGGCCGTGCCGCGTCATCGCCCCGATCCTCGAGGAGGTGGCGAAGGAATTCGAGGGGAAGGCGCGGGTGGCCAAGGTCAACGTGGACGACAGCCCGGACATCGCCTCCCAGTTCGGCGTGCGGGGGATCCCCACCCTGATCCTCATCAAGAACGGCCAGATCCAGGGGCAGATGGTCGGCGTCAACCCGAAGTCCAGCATCGTGTCCCTGGTGCAGAAGAGCCTTTGAGCAGGGCTTCCACTCCTTCCCTGCTTCTCGCCGCGCTCCTGGTGGTTGCGGCCTGCGGTCCGAAGGCGGTGAACGTCGGATCCCGCCCCTTTCCGGCCGGTCGGCCGGTGTTCGTAGACGCACAGGGGAAATCGCTGGCTGCCCTTCCGGAGACCGCCGAACGGGTGCGCCTCGTCCTGCTGGATTTCCCCTGGTGCCCCGCGTGCGCAGAAACGTGGAAGGCGCTGCGACTGGCGTCGGAGCAGGCGCCGCCGGGATCGGCCCGGGTCTACCGGGTGCTGTTCGACCGGGAGATGGCCCTGACTGCCACGACGAGAGAGGAAGTGCCCCCCCTGCAGCCACATCCCGCCCCCGGGGGCGCGGGGGGATTTCCGGTCACCGTGCTCATCGCCCTCCCGGGACCGTTCGGCGAGGAGTACCGGGTCAGCCAGACGCCGGTTCTCCTCCTCCTCGACCCGGACGGCACCGTGGCGCGGCGATGGGTCGGCTACTCCCCCGGAATGGCCACGGAGGTGGCCGGGGAGATCAGGAGCCGATCCCTGGCTCCTTCCCCCCCGCCCCCTGAAAGGTGAAGCGGGAGCGGGAGAGATTGGCCACCACACCCAGGGCGAGCATGTTCGTCAGCATCGACGATCCGCCGTAGCTCACGAAGGGAAGCGGAATCCCCACCACCGGGAACAGGCCGCACACCATCGCCAGGTTGATGATGATGTGGGTCAGAAAATACACGGCGATCCCGCCGCAGGCGAAGGAGGCAAACCGGTCCTGGGATCGGACCGTCAGGAAGAAGAGCCGGTAGACCAGCAGCAGGAAGAGGGACAGGAGCAGGAGCGTCCCGAGGAAACCCCACTCCTCCGAGAAGACGGCAAAGGCGAAATCGGTGTGCTGTTCCGGAAGGAACCGCAGGGCGCCCTGGGTGCCCTGGAGGTACCCTTTCCCCAGGACACCTCCGGAGCCGACGGCGATCTTGGACTGGATGACATGGTACCCCGCCCCCAGCGGGTCCCGTTCCGGGTCCAGGAACGTCAGCACCCGCTGGCGCTGGTACTCCTTCATGAAGAACCACAGTCCCGGTACCGCCGCCGCGCCAAGCCCCGCGAACAGGGCCAGGACACGCCCCTTCACGCACGCCACGGCCATCATTCCCGCCAGGATGAAGAGGAGCACCCCGGCCGTCCCCAGGTCCGGCTGGAGCGCCACGAGGAAGAAGGGGAGGAGGACCATGCCGATGGCGGGAAACGTCTCCATCAGCCCGATACCGCCATACCGGTATTTTCCGGAGAAGTAGCGGGCCAGCGCAAGGGTGACGGCGATCTTTGCGAACTCCGACGGCTGGAAGTTGAACGCCCCCAGGGAGATCCACCGCTGCGCCCCCCCGCGGATCTTCCCGACCACGAGTACGACCACCAGCAGGGCGAGGATGGCGAGGAAGAAGCCGGCTGAAACCTCCTCGATGAAGCCGTCGCTCAGGAAATAGGCGGCGAAGAAGGCGGCAAGGCCGAGCGAGATCCAGACCAGCTGCTTCACGAAGAGAGTCGTTCCAGGTGCACCGTGCACCCGCGTCCCGCTGTAGACGTTCAGCAGCCCCACCCCGCAGAGAAGGAGGGCGTTGATCAGCAGCGGCCAGTCCATCCGGGCGAGCTTCGCCGGGCGGTTCATGCTCCCCCCTTGGGCGGCGGTCCGGCGGGCAGGGTCCGGAAATACTCCTGCATCACCGCCTTGACGATCGGCGCGGCGGCGGAACCGCCGTGACCGCCGTGCTCCACCATCGCCACCACGCAGATCTGCGGGTCTTCGACCGGCGCGAACGCGGCGAACCACGCGTGGTCGCGTATGTGGTACGGCAGATCCTCCGACTTGATCATCTTCCCCTTCACCGCGGCGACCTGCGCCGTCCCCGTCTTGCCCCCCACCGTGATTCCGGGGAGTTTCGCCACCCCCCCCGTGCCGTAGTCGTTCACCACCCCCGCGAGGGCCTTCCGGATGAACCCGACGTTCTCCGCGTTCCACGGAACGTTGCGCATTTCCTCGGGGGGACGATCCTCCACCTTCCCGTCCATCCGGATCACTTTCACCGCGACGCGGGGCCGCATCACCTGTCCGCCCGTGGCCAGCGCCGCATACCCCACGACCATCTCGAGCGGGGTGAGGTGGACCGCCCCCTGCCCGATCCCCAGGATCACGCTCTCGTAGTCGTACCAGCGATCCTTCATCACCCTCTGTTTCCACTCCGTGTCCGGCACCAACCCCTTGCGCTCCCCCGGCAGGTCGATGCCGGTGATCGTCCCGAGCCCGGCCTCCTTTTCCAGCTTCGCCACGCGATCCGGCCCGAGCCGGAGTCCCAGGGTGTAGAAAAACACGTCGCACGACTGGACCACCGCCCGGTACATGTCGACGGTGCCGTGCCCCTTCTCCTTCCAGCACCGGAAGACGCGGTTCCCGAGCCGGAACGAGCCGGGGCAGGAAACGGTGCGCTCCGTGTCCTGCACCTTCTCCTCGAGGGCCGCGAGGGCGAGGAACGGCTTCACCGTGGAGCCCGGCGCGTACGTCCCCTGGAGCCCCTTGTTCTGCATCGGCTTGCGCGGGTCCCCGTTCAGCGCCTGCCAGTCCGCCCGGCGGATGCCGCGGGCGAAGGTGTTCGGGTCGAAGCCCGGGGCGGAGTAGAACGCGAAGACCTCTCCGGTCTTCGGCGCGAGAGCGATCACCGCGCCCGCCCGGTTCCCCATCGCCTCCTGTGCGGCCTTCTGCAGGTCCGCGTCGAGACTGGTGTGCACCGTGCCGCCGGTCCGCGACGGCACCTCCTCCACCATTCGCCGGTCGCGCCCCGCGGCGTCGACCTCCACCTTCCTGCCCCCGTTGACCCCTCGCAGGACGTTGTCCAGCAGGCGCTCCAGCCCGTACTTCCCGACGAGGTCCCCCATCGCCAGCCGCGCGTCCGTGGACTGATCCATCTCCTCCGGGCTCGCCTCACCCACGTACCCGAGAGCGTGGGCGAACGCAGGGCCGTACGGGTAGCTCCGCTTCGCCTCCACGGTCACGGTGAATCCGGGGAGGGACTCCCGGTTGAACTCGAGGACGGAGATCTGCTCGAACCGCAAGTCCCGCGCCACGGCGATGGCGGTGAAGGGGTTCCCTTTCCTCGCCTTGCGGATCTTGTCCAGGATCTCGTCCTCGTCGGCGTCGAACTCGACGATCTGCGACAGGAGGCGGATCTCCCCATCCAGGTCCGTCACGTCGACGGGGGTGCAGACGAGGTCGAAGGAGCCCTGGGTTTCCGCGATCGCCCGCCCTTTCCGGTCGAGGATCAGGCCACGCGGGGCGCGGACGGTGCGAAGGCGCAACCGGTTGTTCTCCGACAGGTTCCGGTACCGGTCGTACTGCGCCACCTGGAGCCAGTAAAGCCGCCCCAGGAGCAGGGCGAACACCCCGAGGGCGATGTAGAGGAGGATGCGGGCCCGCCGCGTGATGTCCGGGTCCTCCTCCCGTTTCCGGATCCGCTGGTTCATTCCTGCACCCGCCGCCAGCGGCTCGAGAGGTCGAGGAAGACGGGGATGGCGACCAGGGAGGTCCAGGCGATCCGCACGGCTTCCTGCGCCCCCCACAGGAGCGAGAAGGGGCGCGCCCCGGCCAGGTGGAGGAGGAGGACGATGGAGGCCGATTCCGCAAGGAGGAGCGACGCCACGGCCGTGAGCAGGTGCGGCTCGGCCCGGAGGAAGAAGCGCCGGCCGACCTCCCGGGAGGCGAAGTACAGGGCGAGCGAGCCCAGGAACATCGACCAGGCGGGTGCGGACGTGGTGATCTCCCGGAAGACCGCCGGCGGAAGCGCGCACAGAAAACCCGCAATGCCCGGAACGAACAGGCCCGCGAACACGATGGCGAGGAAGGGGAAGTCGGGGAGCAGGAACCAGGGGATGAACCCGGAGAACCACCACACGCTCAGGGCGGCGCCCAGGTACGACATTGCGAGGAGGGCGAGGAAATGCCTCATCCTCACTCCCTCCCCGGCCGGTACGGGATGGCGGGACGCGAGAGGATCACCGCCACCTCTTCCGCCTCCAGGAAGTTCACCGCGCACTGCACCTTCACCTTCTGGAACAGGCTCTCCTTCGGACGGTCCACGCTGACCACCGTCCCGAGGAGGACCCCCTTGGGCATGCTCCCATCGAAGCCGGAGAAGACGACCCGGTCCCCCACCGCCACGTCGTGCACCGGGGAAATGTATTTCAGGCGGCAGGAGTTCCCGCCGATCCCTTCCGCCACCGCCCGGACGCGGTTGCGCTCCACCATGACATCGGCGGCGAACCGCCCGTCGGTGACCAGGAGGACCTCCGAGAGGCCCGCCATGGCCTTGTGGACCCGCCCGACCGCCCCTTGCGGGGTCACGACGGACATCCCCGGCTCCACCCCCGCCTCCGAGCCCGTGCCGATGAAGACCGCCTGGAACCACGGGGAGATGTCGTGCCCCACCACCCGCGCGCCGATCGTGCGCCGCTCCAGGGTCTCGGAGTACCTCAGGAGCTCCTTGAGGCGCCGGTTCTCGAGCTGGGCGTCCCGGTTCTCGTGGAGCTTTTCCTGCAGGGCGGCCACCTCGCGCCGCAGGCGTTCGTTCTCCCGCGTGACCCCGACGAGCGCGACGTAGTGCTCCCAGACGCCGGAGACGCCCTGGCGGACCAGATCGACGGCGAGGTAGAAGGGCCGGAAGAGGGACGACCCCGCGGTGCGCACCGGCGCCGCCCGCTCGAGGGCGGGTATGGGGCGCACGAACACCTGGATCGCCGCGACGACGAGGGCCGCGGCGGCGAGGAGCCGCCACCATTTCCGGAGGAAGGATCCCACGGGAACCGTCTTGCGCCGCGATCGCGGGACGGGGGAACCCGCCACCCGTCGGTTCAGTGCAGGGCCACCTGCCGAAGCAGGTCGAGCTCGTCGAGCGCCTTCCCGGAACCGAGGACGACGCAGGAGAGGGGATCCTCCGCCACCGTGACGGGAAGCCCCGTTTCCTCCCGCAGGAGCGCGTCGAGGTTCCGCAGCAGCGCCCCGCCGCCGGCCATCACGATGCCGCGCTCATAGATGTCCCCCGCCAGCTCCGGCGGGGTTTCCTCGAACACCCCCTTGACGGCGTCCACGATGATGCGCACCGGCTCGGAGAGCGACTCGCGGATCTCGTCCGAATGGAGCGTGAGCGCCTTGGGCACCCCCGACACCATATCGAGCCCCTTGACCTCGGTGGATTCGGAAAATCCGGGGAAGGCGTTGCCGATGGCCACCTTGATGTGCTCGGCGGTCGGCTCCCCGATGAGGAGATTGTATTTCCGCTTCACGTACTGGAGGATCGCCTCGTCCATCTTGTCCCCCGCCACCCGGACCGACTGGCTCTTGACGATCCCGCCGAGGGAGATGACCGCGACCTCGGTCGTCCCCCCGCCGATGTCCACGATCATGTTCCCGGAGGGCTCCGTGATGGGGAGGCCCGCGCCGATCGCCGCCGCCAGCGGCTCCTCGATGAGGTACACCTCCCGGGCCCCCGCGCTCTGGGCGGACTCGCGAACGGCCCGGCGCTCCACCTCGGTGCAGCCGTAAGGGACGCAGATGATGATCCGGGGCCGGACGAGGGTGCGGGCCTTGTGGGCCTTCCGGATGAAGTAGCGCAGCATCGCCTCGGTGACCTCGAAATCCGCGATGACGCCGTCCTTGATGGGGCGGATGGCGACGATGTTGCCGGGGGTGCGCCCGATCATCCGCTTGGCCTCGATCCCCACGGCGAGGACCTTCTTCGTCCCGCGGCTGTCCCGGTGGACCGCCACGCAGGACGGTTCCGAGCAGATGATCCCCTCCCCCTTCACGTACACGAGGGTGGTGGCGGTGCCGAGGTCTATGGCGAGGTCGTGCGAGAACAGACCGAGCAGACGGTCGAAGATCATCCTGTCGCCTCCGGACGTCGGGAAAACGGTTCCCGCCTTGGAAAGGTATCGGGGTATAGTAGCAGCCCCCCCCGGCCGACGCAACCGCCGGGCGGATTGAATTCCGCCATGCCGCCGCATTAGAATGATACGTTCGGCGCGACAATACTTCCCCCGACGAACAGGAGAATAAAACCGCCATGCTCGACGTGCTCCGCCGGAACGCCGGCTCCTGGGCCATCAAGATCGTGCTCTCCTTCATCGCGCTCACCTTCATCTGGTGGGGGGTCGGGACGTATTCCGAGAGGGACCGGAACGTGGCCGCCACGGTCGCCGGCGAGGCGATCACCACGGGCGAACTGGCCGAGGCGGCGGCGGGCCTCGAGAAGACATACCGGGAGGTGTACGGTCCCGCCTTCACCCCGGAGATGGCCAAGGCGCTCGACCTGCGGAAGCAGGCCTTGGACTCGCTGATCCAGCGCAGGGTCCTCCTTACGGAAGCCGACCGCATGGGATTGTCCGCCACGGACACGGAAGTGCAGCGCGAGATCGCCGCGACCCCCGCCTTCCAGGCGGACGGCAAGTTCCGGGAGGACCGGTACCAGCAGGTCCTCCAGTACAACCGCGTCACGCCCGGGGAATTCGAGTCGTCCAAGCGGACGGAGATCACCCTGAAGAAGATG
>JAGGAJ010000084.1 GCA_017889845.1 Deltaproteobacteria bacterium | reverse complement strand
CGGATCTGAAATCGATCCACCTCAGAACGGCCGGGAGCCGGTGAGGTACGGATTCCTGTCGCCAAGAAATCCACGTATTCCTGTTGCCAAGTACGCCGGGGTGAATGGAACATGTCCCGGATCGATTCTAAATCTTGCCAGTCGGCGCCGTTTCCAGAAACAATTCGACGGTGCCCCGTCCACAAGTACCCGGCCAATTCTTCCAACGAAGTGACGGTGCCTGCGCGGATCGGATTGAGGTGAATATATCGGACGAGTTCTCGGTAATGGCTCTCCCGGGAGAGTGCCTCGGATTTATAACGATTCTGGAAAAGGTGTCCAACACGTTGATGACGCCTGTTGAAATACAGGCTGTAGCCGGTCAGTAGACATTGCATGAAGGCGGCCAAATTTCCTCCGGGACATTGAACCAGGAGGTGAAAGTGATTGGACATAAGGGCCCAGGCGATGCTGCGGACATTCCATCGGGATAGGTTTTTCTCCAGCCGGAATAAAAAATCACGTCGGTCCCTGTCATCGAGAAACACTTCCCGCTTCTCGTTCCCTCTGGCGTAGGCGTGGTGGACGGCGCCCGGGTAGTCATATCGCGGACCGCGCGGCATGGGGAATTGACTATCAGGTTTTATGCCAATACGAAGAGAATCGGAGGATTATTAATGCTACGAGCAGATACTGATGGGTGAAAAGCTGAAACTTTATCCTACTTTGTATGTTTGTAGCTACGTCCCTGATTGTAAGGGTTAGGCCTGTCGGCGGAACCAATCGAATGTCGTCCGAAGCCCCTCCCGGAATGGTACTTTCGGGTTGAACCCCACGATCTCCCGCGCCCGGGAGATGTCCGCCAGCGAGTCCCGCACGTCCCCGGGGCGGGACGGTTCGAATTTCGGCTCCACCCGCTTCCCCGCGAGACCGTATACGATCTCGAGGATGTCGAGGAGGGAGACCCGCTCCCCGCAGGCGATGTTGAAGACCCCGCCGCATGCCGCCTTCGGCGCTGCGCATGCCGCGAGATTCGCCTGGATCACGTTGTCGATGTAGGTGAAATCGCGGGTCTGGCGCCCGTCGCCGTATACCGTCGGGGGCTCTCCCTGCAGCACGCAGGTGATGAACCGGGGAATCACCGCTGCGTACATGGATTGCGGGTCCTGCCTCGGGCCGAAGACGTTGAAGTAGCGCAGGGAGACGGTCTCCAGCCCGAACACCTCGTGGAAGATCCGCATGTAGTGTTCACCGGCCAGTTTCTGCGCGGCGTAGGGAGATTTCGGGTTGGGGGTCATCGACTCGCGTTTGGGGAGTTCCGGCGTATCGCCGTATGCCGATGAGGAGGCTGCAAAGACCACACGGCGGACGCCGGCGTCGCGGGAAGCCACCAGCACGTTCACCGTTCCCGCCACGTTGATCTCGTTCGTGAGGACCGGGTCGGCCACGGAGCGCGGAACCGAGGGGAGCGCCCCCTGGTGGAGGACATAGTCGATCCCCCCGGTGGCCTTCCGGACCGCGGTAGAATCGCGGATGTCCCCTTCCATCAACTCGAAGGCATCACCGCAGGTTTCAGCAAGCCCCGCAAGGTTCTCCCGCTTTCCCGTCAGGAAGCTGTCGAGGACGCGCACGTGGTGCCCGGCGGACAGCAGGGCCCTCGTGAGGTTCGACCCGATGAATCCGGCCCCGCCCGTCACCAGGTACCTCATCACCTCTCCAATCGACTTACAATAAGGGACGTAGCTGCTAACTTACAAACGGGGGTATTCACTTTCTGTAAGTTAGCAGCTACGTCCCCGTTTGTAATTCGTTGCCGCAATCAGATTTTGATGACCTTATTGCCGTTCATCCCCTTGAGGGCATTGCGGGTGTCCACCACCACCTTCGCCTCGCGGGCGACGAGCTTGTAGTCGAACGCCGCGTGGTCGGTAACGACCACGACGCAGTCCGCCTTCCGCAACGTGCCGGCATTGAAGGGGGATGCCTTCAGCACGATCCCCGCCTCCCGGACCTCTGGGACGTACGGATCGCAATACGACAGCAGCGCCCCCCTCTTCGAGAGGAGCTGCAGGATGTCGAGGGCGGGCGACTCCCGCACGTCGCTGATGTTCTTCTTGTACGCCACGCCCAGTACGAGCACCTTCGCGCCATTCACCGCCTTCCGGAACCGGTTCAGCGCCTCGATCACCCTGTCCACCGTGTAGTGCGGCATCTGTCCGTTCACCACGCCGGCCAGCTCGATGAAGCGCGACTCGAAGCCGTACTGCTTCGCCTTCCACGACAGGTAGAACGGGTCGAGGGGAATGCAGTGCCCGCCGATCCCAGGCCCCGGGTAGAAGGGCATGAAGCCGAACGGCTTGGTCTTCGCCGCCTCGATCACCTCCCATACGTCGATCCCCATCCGGTTCGCCATGAGGGCGATCTCGTTCACCAGGGCGATGTTCACGGAACGGAAGGTGTTCTCCAGCAACTTCACCATTTCGGCAACCGCGGCGCTGGACACGGGGTGGACGTTCTCCAGCACCCCCGTGTAGAGTGCCGTCGCCACCTTCGTGCACTTCGGTGTGACCCCCCCCACCACCTTCGGGATGTTCTTCGTGGTGAATTGGGCGTTGCCGGGATCGACCCGCTCGGGGGAGAAAGCGAGGAAGATGTCCGTACCCACCTTGAATCCCTTCCCCTCAACCATCGGAGCCAGCACCTCCGCCGTCGTCCCAGGGTAGGTGGTGCTCTCCAGGACGAGGAGCATGTCCTTGTGGAGGTACTCCAGGATGTGCTCCATCGCGCTGACGATGTAGGAGAGGTCTGGATCCTTCGTCTTGCGCAGCGGCGTGGGGACGCAGATGTTGACCGTGTCCGCCATCGCCACGGCCGAGAAGTCGGTGGTCGCGGTGAACAGGCCCGTGTCGACCGCGTTCTTCACGGACTCCGACGGCACATCCCCGATATATGATTTCCCGGTTTTCAGAACCCGGACCTTGGAGCCGTCCACGTCGATGCCGATCACCTCGATCCCCGCATCGGCGTACTCCATCGCCAGAGGAAGTCCTACGTAGCCGAGCCCGACAACGGCGGCCGTGAAGTTCTTCTCCTTGAGGCGGGACAGAAGGTCCTTGCTCACACTCGATTTACCTGCCATGTCGCTCTCGGTACCTCCTGGAATTCCCGCCGGATCCCCGTCGGGGAGTGGATAAACCCCCGCGCTGTCGCGAGGGACCCTGCCTGATAACCGTATCGGAACCTTACGGAAATACCTTCAGGCGGATTTCAGTTTCTTCAGCTCCGCGATCAGCTCCGGCACCGCCTTGAAGAGGTCCGCCACCAGCCCGTAGTCCGCCACCTGGAAGATGGGCGCCTCCTCGTCCTTGTTGATCGCCACGATCACCTTGCTGTCCTTCATCCCTGCCAGGTGCTGGATCGCGCCGGAGATCCCCAGGGCGATGTAGAGCTCGGGGGCGACGATCTTCCCCGTCTGCCCGACCTGCCAGTCGTTGGGCGCCCACCCCGCGTCCACCGCCGCCCGCGACGCCCCGATCGCCGCCGACAGCGTGTCCGCCAGATCCTCGACCATCTTGAAGTTCTCCTGCGCCTTGATCCCCCGCCCCGCCGAGACGATCACCCGGGCCTCGGTGAGCTCCGGCCGCTCGGATTTGGTCTCCTGGAGAGAAACGTAGGTGGTCCCTCCCGCGTCCACGGTCACGGCGACCTTCTCCACCGGGGCCTTCGCGCCCCCTGCCGGGGCCGGGTCGAACGCGGTCTGCCGCACAGTGAACAGCATCGGGCTCCCGACGAGGGCCACCGTCCCCACGGCGTTCCCCGCGTACATCGGCCGCTTCACCCGCAGGTCGCCCCCCTCCCTCTCCAGGCCGACGATGTCGCTCGCCAGCGGAGCGTCCAGCAGCCCGGACAGGCGCGGCATGAAATCCTTCCCGAAGGTGGACGCCGGAGCGAACACCGCGCCGTACCCCCTATCCTTCACGATCTGCGCGACCGCCCGGGCGTACGTCACGGCAAGGTATTTCGCGAAGGACGCACCCTCGCACAGCAACACCTTGCGCACCCCGGTCCCTGCGACCGCGTCGGCGGCCGCCCCCGCCCCGTTCCCGACGACCAGCGCATCGACCTCACCCCCGGCAAGGCCCGCCAGCACTTTCGCCGCTGTGACGGCAGACAACGTATTCTTCTTGAAAACCCCTTCCTGCTGCTCGACGACTACCAGGATGTCCGCCATCCCTATCCTCCCCGTGAATCATTCAACTTATAAACAGGGACGTAGCTACAAACTTATAATCCGGGACGTGCACTGTTTGTAAGTTTGTAGCTACGTCCCTGTCTATAATTAGAGGACCTTTGCTTCGTTCTTCAGCTTCGCCACCAGTTCCGGGACGTCCGCCACCCGGCCCCCGCCAGCCCGCTGCTTCGGCGGCGCGTAGGAGAGGACACGGACCCTCGGCGCCGTGTCGACGCCCAGGGACGCCAGAGGGATCACCTTCACCTCTTTCTTCTTGGCTTTCATGATCCCTGGCAGCGACGCGTACCGCGGCTCGTTCAGCCGCAGATCCGTGGTCACCACTGCCGGCAGCGTAACCTCGATCGTCTCCAGCCCACCGTCCACCTCGCGAGTCACGTTGGCCTTCCTGTTGTCCGCGGCAAACTCGATCTTCGAGGCAAAGGTCGCCTGCGGCCATCCGAGCACCGCCGCGAGGATCTGCCCCACCTGGTTGTTGTCGTCGTCTACGGACTGCTTCCCCATCAGGACGAGGTCGGGCTTTTCGCCTTCGACTACCTTCGCCAGCACCTTCCCCACCGCAAGGGAGTCCAGGTCCGTCCCCGCCTCCACGAGCACCGCCCGGTCGGCGCCCATCGCCAATCCCGTGCGGATCTGCTGCTCGCTCGCCTTTGGGCCGATGGTCATGATGACCACCTCCCCGGTCTGTTTCTCCCGGATCCGCAGCGCCTCCTCGACGGCAATCTCGCAGAACGGATTTACGACCATCTTGATGTTGTCCAGCACGATGCCGCTCCCATCACCCTTGATCTTCACCTTCTCGTCGGGATTTGGGACCGGCTTGATGGCGACCAGGATCTTCACGCCGCACCTCCCGGTGGAATCAATGCCCTCAAGCGTTACAACCTATCGAAAACGTGACCCAATTGCAAGAATGAATGGCGGTTCAACTTCCAATGGCGCGGGGAGCGGACTGGATTTCCCGCGAGAGAAGGGATGGGAACATGGAAACAGCGGCCATCGACAATAGGGCCCCCGCCGTCCCGCCAGACACGTCGGCGATCCAGTCAAGGAATTCCAACGATCGGCCGGGGATCCATTGCTGGTGGATTTCGTCCAGGGCACCGAGGAAGGCGACAAAGACGATCGCGAAAAGGATCGCCCCCTCGCGGTCCCTTCCGCATTCCCGACGCCAGAGGGCGCACAGAAACCCCGCCACGCAATAGAACCCGAAGTGGGCAAGCTTGTCCGATAAATGAAACGACATCGGGAACGATGGATTCGGGATCGAGGTCAGCGTGATGAGTATGGCGACCCACCCCGCCAGCATGGCGAAGTATACCCGTCGGCGCATCATTCCTCCCCCCCGGAACAGGGACATCCCTGAAACGTCCCTGGTAGAGGGACACTCCTCATTCCATTTACCGGTCACGTCTGTCCCTGATTCAGAAGACTTCCAGGAACGTCCCTGTTCCGGGGGTGGCGCAGGGATTACACCCGGTCCTTCCGGACGTACCAGCGGTCGTAGAAGGATTGATACTCGCCGGACTTCACCGCATGCCACCACGGCTCGTTCTCGAGGTACCAGCGCACGGTGGCGCGGAGTCCCTCATCGAAGGAGACCTTCGGGGCGACGCCCAGCCCGGTGCGGATCTTCGTGTCGTCGATGGCGTACCGCCGGTCATGGCCGGGCCGGTCGGGGACAAATTTCATGGACGACTCGCCCTTACCCATCGCGGCGAGGAGCAATTTCGTGATCTCCATGTTCGTCCGCTCGTTTCCCCCTCCCACGTTGTATATCTCCCCGGGACGCCCGCGCAGCAGGACCGCCTCCACCGCCCGCGAATGATCGTCCACGTGGATCCAGTCGCGCACGTTCATGCCGTCCCCGTACACAGGGACCGGCTTCCCCTCGTGCAGGAGAGTGACGAAGAAGGGGATCAACTTCTCCGGAAACTGGTATGGCCCGTAGTTGTTCGAGCATCGGGTGATGAAGGCCGGCAGCCCGTACGTCTTGAAATACGCCCGCACCAGAAGGTCCGCCGCCGTCTTGCTGGCCGCGTATGGAGAGTTCGGCCGCAACGGGGAATCCTCGGAAAATCTCCCCGTCGGGCCCAAAGAGCCGTACACCTCGTCCGTGGAGATCTGCAGGTACCGGGCGACGCCGGCCTTGCGCGCCGCGTCCATCAGCACCTGCGTCCCGAGGATGTTCGTCCTGAGGAAGAGGCCGGGGTCGTCGATGCTGCGGTCCACGTGGGTCTCTGCGGCGAAGTTGACCACCGCGTCCGGCTTCTCCTCCGCGAAGATCCGGGCGATTTCCCCGGCGTCGCAGATGTCCGTCCGGTGGAACCGGTACCGTGGGCTCCCCGCCACATCCGCGAGGTTCGCAAGGTTCCCCGCGTAGGTCAGCTTGTCCACGTTGACGAGCCGCCAGTCGGCGTGCTCCCCCAGGATGTGGCGGACGAAGTTGGAGCCGATGAATCCTGCCCCGCCGGCAACCAGCAGCGTCAGCCCATCGGTTTTCATGGGCGCCGCCGCACCGCTCATCCGTCCTTCCTCGCCCATTTATAAGGGATGTCGTTCTCGTGGGGGTGGACCCGGAACTCGTCCGGGCCATCGTGTCGATAGACTTGCGTCGAGACGTTGATCAGGAGCGCCTCCTCCTGGCTGATCGTCTTGAAGCCGTGGTAGACCAGCGGCGGGATCCGGAGGACAACCGGCCGGTGCTCGCCGAGGAAGAACTCATTGACCTCCCCCTTCGTCGGGGAACCGTCGCGGGCATCATACAGCACCACCTTCATCATCCCTTTCACGACGCAGAAATGGTCGTTCTGGACCTTGTGGTAGTGCCATGCCTTGACCACCCCCGGGTAGCCGGTGGTCAGGTACACCTGGCCGAAACGCATGAAGATGTCGTCGTCCTCCCGCAGGATCTCCATCAGCCTCCCGCGCTCGTCCGGGATGACTTTCAGCTGCTTGATCTTCACGCCATCGATCATCGATCCCCTCCCCTCTTACAAACAGGGACGTAGCTACAAACTCTCTGGCCACCGATTCCGAAATATACCTTCCCGGCCGCGTTCCGGATCGAAAAAATTGTAATTTTCCAACTACGTCCCCGTTTGTAATCCCCGTTTGTAAGTTTGAAGCTACGTCCCTGTTTGTAGGTTGGGGGAGTTATACGCGGGCATGGCCCTCGTGGGCCTTGCGGCCGATCGAGTGGTACAGGAAGCCGCGCTCCCGCATCTTCAGGGGATCGTAGATGTTGCGGCCGTCGAAAAGCACCGGCTGCTTCATCAGTGTCTTCATGAGGCCGAAGTCGGGCTTGCGGAACTCATTCCACTCGGTGGCAACCACCAGGGCGTCCGCACCCTGCAGCGCTCCGTACGACGATTCGGCGTACCCGATCTTGTCCCCGTACCGCTCCCGCGCGCCCCCCATGGCCTCCGGGTCGAACACGACCACCGACGCCTTCGACTCGAGGAGCCGGTCGAGGATGTGGAAGACCGGCGCTTCCCTCGTGTCGTCCGTGTTCGGCTTGAAGGCGATCCCCCAGACGGCGACCCGCAACCCCTCGAGCTTCCCGCCGAAATGCCGCTCCATCTTGGCGAAGAAGCG
>JAGGAJ010000083.1 GCA_017889845.1 Deltaproteobacteria bacterium | reverse complement strand
CTGTACGGGACGATCGACCCCACCCCCCTGGTGGCGGTCTTCTTCCCCCTCTTCTACGGGATCATCATCGGGGACATCGGGTACGGCCTCCTTCTCCTGGCGATCGCCCGGATCGTGAAACGGCGATACGGGAAGGACCCCCTCGTCGCGGATGCGACGTCCGTCTTTGCCTGGGCGGCCTTGTCCGCCGTCGCCTGGGGGTTCGCCTACGGCGAACTGTTCGGCGACCTCGGGGAGCGGCTGGGCCTTCGCCCCCTCCTCCTCCGACGGATGGGAGACTTCCGGTCCATTCTCCTCTTCGCCCTGGGCATCGGGGCGGCCCACGTCCTCCTTGGGGTCGGACTCGGCATCCGCACGGCCTTCCGCCGCGGGAAGAAACGGGAGATGGTTTCCAAGACCTCGGGGCTGGGTCTCCTGGTCGCCTTCGCCGCGATGATCGCCGGGCTCGCCGGGGGGGCCCCGCGTCACCTCTTTTGGTCCGGCCTGGCGGGGGCCCTCGTCAGTCTGATCGTGATGGTCCGGAGCGGGGGCGCCGCGGCCGCGATGGAAGCCCACAACCTGGTGAACGTCCTCTCCTACCTGCGCATCACGGGGATCGGTGTGGCCTCCGCGGCCCTGGCATACACCGCCAACCGGTTCGTTTCGCTCTCCGGGATCCCCGTGCTGGGGATCCTCGCCGGCCTGACGCTGCACGCCATCAACCTCGCGTTCTGCGTCCTCTCCCCCACCATCCAGTCCCTTCGCCTGCACTACGTGGAGTTCTTCGAAAACTTCTTCGTCGGCGGCGGTCGCGCCTACAAACCGTTTCGAACGGTCGCGTAAGGGCCGGAAGGCCGGAAAGGGAGGTGGCGTCATGACGGCAGGGTTGATCGCGCTGGGGGCGGGCCTGGCAATCGGACTGGCCGCTCTGGCAACCGGCTGGGCCCAGGCAAGGATCGGCGCGGCCGCGGTGGGCGCCATCCTCGAAAAACCCGAATCGCTCGGGACGGTGATCATCCTGCTGGTGATCCCCGAGACCCTCGTCATCTTCGGGTTCACCATCGCCATACTCATCCTGACGACGCTGAAGTGAGGAGGAGGACGCCGTGGGGCATGAAGAGCTGGTCCGGCACCTGATCCGGACCGCGGAGGGGAAACGGGACGGGATCCTGGCCCGGGCCCGGGAGGAGGCCGGACGGCTCGCCGAAGATGCCCATCGGAAGGCGGAGGTCATGGAACGCGAGGCGCGCGACGTCGCGGGGCGGGAGGCGGAGCGGGAGCGGCTCGTCCGCATGAACCGCGCCCGGATGGAAGCGAGGGCGGTGCGTCTGCACGCACGGGCCTCGCTGGCGGAAGCGGTGCTGACCCGGCTGGAGGAACGCCTGTCCCGCCTCGCGGTCGAAGCGCGCTACGCCATCGTGGCGGAGCGGCTGTACCGGGAGATCCTCCCGGAAATCCCGGAGGGAAACGTCGTCCTGCGCGCGGACGAGCGTGCCCGGGAAGCGCTCATGCCCGCGGCATCCGACCCGCGATTCCGCTTCGAGCCGCTTCGCGAAGGGGAGATCGGGGGGGTGGAGGCATCGGGCGAAGGCGGCGCGTTCCTGCTGCGGAACACGCTCCGGTCAAGGTTCGTCAAGGCCCGCCCCGAGCTGCTGGCCGAAGTGGCGAGGAGGCTCCCCTGCCCCGATGAGTGACATCTTCTTCCTCAATACCCGGCTGCGGGCGATGCGGGCGAAGCTTCTCTCCCGGCGCGACTACGATAGATTGCTCGCCCTGCCCGACCTTCCCGGGATCGTCTCTGCTCTTCGCGAGGGCCCCTACGGCCGGTCCATCGACTCCGTTGGAGGGGGAACCCCGGAAATCGCCCGGATCGAGGAGGCCCTCCGCAGGGATTTCTCCGAGACCCTTTCCCGGCTGTCCGCCATATCCTCCGGCGATTGCGCGGAGGCGGTCCGCCTCGTGCTCGGCCGGTGGGATCTTCAGGCCGTGAAGACCGTCGTGCGGGGGAAGGCCGTCGGGGCTTCCGCGGGAGAAATCCTGTCCGCCCTCGTCCCCACGGGTCTTCACGACGAGGCGGCGCTGGAGGAGATGTGCCGGCAGCCGGATCTGCGCGCCCTCGCGGACCTGCTGGTCACCTGGCGGGAGCCGTGGGGACGCCCCCTTCTCCGGGCGTTGAACGAGTACCGGGAGCCCCGGGAGCTGCACATCCTCGAATCGGCCCTGGACCGATCCTGGTTTCAGCAGGCGGAAGACCGGCTCCGGTCGATCCGGCCTCCAGGGCCGGGGCCGGACGGCGAAGATGCCCTTTCCCTGTTCGTCTCCCTTTCCGTGGACACGACGAATCTCCTGACGGCCCTGAAGGCGGTCGAGGAGCGGATCGTGCTGGCGGACCGGGGCAGGCACTTTCTCCCCGGGGGCCGGGTCTTCGACCGGAACGCCATCGACCGGATCCTCGCGTCGCCGACCCTCGAGGAAGCCCTGGAGGAGGCGTCGGTGTCCCTCTTCCGGGGTCCCCTCGCGGCCCTGCCGTCCCCCCCCGCGGGGATCCCGTTCCTGGCCGTCGTCGAGCGGCAGGTGGACCGCGTCCCGCTCCGGGCGTTTCGGGCGCTCTTCCGCGTCGATCCCCTCGGCTGGGGGGCGCTGGTGAGCTACCTGCTCGACAAGCTCCGCGAGGTGCGCAACCTCCGGACGATCGTCCGGGCGAGGCTCGTGGATCTTCCGGAGGCCGGTCTGGACGGCCTCCTGATCCTCGAGTACTGATCCCGCCGGGGAGGAGACGATGGGCCACGTGATCGCCCTCGTGGACAGGGAGGCCGGTCCGGGGTATCGGCTCGCGGGGGTCGACGTCCGCGAGACGGCGACCCCGGAGGAGATGGGGCGTCAGGCCGAGGCCCTTGCCGCGGACCCGGGGGTCCGCCTCGTCATCCTGGACGAGGAGCTCTTCCACGGCCTGCCCCGGGCGCTCCGGCACAAACTGGAGGAGAGCCGGTCGCCCGTGTTCGTGCCCGTCCCGTCGCTGCAGCTGAGGAAAGGTGCGCTGCGGCCCGAGGAGTACGTGGCCCGCCTCATGCGCCGGGCGGTGGGATACCAGGTCAGGATCCGGCGGTGACCGGCATGACGTCCGAAGGGGTCATCATCCGCGTCTCCGGGCCCACGGTGGTCGCAAGGAGCATGGCCGGTGCCCGGATCCACAATCGCGTCCTGGTGGGGGAGGACCATCTCCCCGGCGAGGTGATCCGGCTGGAAGCGGACCGGGCGACGATCCAGGTCTACGAGGATACGACCGGACTCTGCCTGGGGGAGAGGGTGGAAGACATCGGGGTGCCCCTTCTCGCGGAGCTGGGCCCCGGTCTTCTGGGCTCCGTCTACGACGGCGTCCAGCGTCCCCTGCACGCGATACGGGCGAAGAGCGGCGACTTCATCGGGCGGGGGCTCGCGGCCCCCCCTATCGACCGGGAAAGGCGCTGGGAGTTCCGGCCCGCGGTCCGGGAAGGCGACGCGGTCGGACCGGGCGACGTCCTGGGCACGGTAGCGGAGACTCCCCGCATCGACCACCGGGTGATGGTCCCGCCGGGGAGCCGCGGCACGATCCGCGAAATCCGGGCGGGGACATTCTCCGTCCTCGAGCCCGTGGCGCTCCTCGCGGACGGGACCGCCATCCCAATGGTCCAGCGGTGGCCGGTCCGGATGGCCCGCCCTTGCCGGAGCCGCCTCCCCCCCGCGCTGCCGTTCATCACCGGCCAGCGGGTGTTCGATGTGCTGTTTCCCCTCGCTGCGGGCGGGGCGGCGATCATCCCCGGGGGATTCGGGACCGGGAAGACCGTCGTGGAGCAGAATCTCGCCAAGTACGCCGGGGCCGACGTGATCGTCTTCGTGGGCTGCGGGGAGCGCGGAAACGAGATGACGGAGGTGTTGACGGAATTCCCGGCCCTCACGGACCCTTCCACGGGGAGACCCCTCATGGAGAGGACCGTCCTCGTCGTGAACACCTCGAACATGCCGGTGGCCGCCCGCGAAGCGTCGGTCTACACGGGGATCACGATCGCGGAATATTACCGGGACATGGGGTATCGGGTCGCCCTCCTGGCCGATTCCATCTCCCGGTGGGCGGAGGCCCTCCGGGAGATCTCCTCGCGACTGGAGGAGATGCCCGGGGAAGAGGGGTACCCCACCTACCTCGCCAGCCGGCTGGCAGGGTTCTACGAGCGCGGCGGGCGGGTATCCTGCCTGGGAGGGGAGGAGCGGGAGGGAACCGTCACGGTCGTCGCGGCCGTCTCCCCGCCCGGGGGGGACTTCTCGGAGCCCGTCACGCAGAGTTCCCAGCGGACTGCGGGGGTCTTCTGGGCCCTCGACCCCGGCCTGGCGCACCGCCGCCATTTCCCGGCGGTGGACTGGAAAAAGAGCTACTCCCTCTACATCGGGGCCGTCGACGACTGGTTCCGGGAGACCGTGTCGGCCGATTGGACGGACCTCCGGCAGGAGTTGATGGCCCTCCTCCAGAGGGAGGAGGAACTCCAGGAGGTCGTACAGATGGTGGGGATCGACGCACTCCAGGAGCAGGAGAGGATCGTCCTGACGGTAAGCCGGATGGTGCGGGAGCATTTCCTCCGGCAGAGCGCCTATTCGGAGGCGGACGCAACCTGTACGCCGGAGAAGGGGTACCGGATGCTCAAGGCGTTCCTCTCGTTCCACGCCCTTTGCAGGGACCTCCTCGCCAGGAAGGTTCCCGTCGAGAGTATCCTGGCCCTCCCCGTCCGGGAGGAACTGGAGCGGATGAAGGAACTCCCCGGGGAGGGATTCCGGGAAGCGGCGGATGGGCTGATCGCCCGGATCGCCCAGGGAGGGGGAAACCGATAGACCTCGTTACGCGTGAATACCGGACCATCCGTTCCGTCGCGGGGCCCCTGATCTTCGTGGAAGGGGTGCGCCGGGTCTCCATGGGGGAGATGGTGGAGGTCCTCCTCCCGGACGGCGCCCGCCGGCGGGGGCAGGTGATCGAGTTCTCGGACCGTTTCGCCGTGGTCCAGGTACTGGAGGAGCCCACCGGGATCGACGTCCGCGAAACGCGCGTCCGGTTCGCCGGCTCCCCCGCCCGGATGCCTCTCTCCCTCGACATCCTCGGCCGGCGTTTCGACGGGGCGGGCAATCCCGTCGACCGCCTCCCGCCGGTGTTGCCGGAGAAGTGGAAGACCATCGCCGGCACGCCGATGAATCCCGTCGCCCGTGAGAAGCCTTCCCGCCCGATCGTGACGGGCATCTCTGCGATCGACGGCCTGAACACCCTGGTCCGCGGGCAGAAACTCCCCATCTTCTCGGCCGCGGGGCTCCCCGCCCGGGAGATCGCGGCCCAGATCCTGCGGCAGGCCGGGACCGGCGACGGGGATCCGGAACCGCCCACTGCCCGGAGGAAGTTCGCCGTCGTCTTCGCCGCGATGGGGATCACGTTCCGGGAGGCCTCCTTCTTCCTCCGGGAGTTCGAACGGAGCGGGGCCGCCGGGCACGCCGTCGTCTTCCTGAACCTTGCCGACGACCCCACGATCGAGCGGCTTCTCACCCCCCGGTTCGCCCTGACGGCGGCCGAGTACCTGGCGTTCGAACACGGGTTCGACGTCCTCGTCATCCTCACGGACATGACCAGCTACTGCGACGCCCTTCGGGAGATCGCCACGGCCCGGGAGGAGATCCCCGGCCGCAGGAGCTACCCCGGGTACATGTACACCGACCTCGCCTCCCTGTACGAGCGCGCGGGGTGCATCCAGGGGCGGCCGGGCTCCGTGACCCAGCTCCCCATCCTGACGATGCCCGACGACGACATCACGCACCCGGTCCCGGACCTCACGGGGTACATCACCGAGGGGCAGATCGTCCTGTCCCGGGACCTTCACCGGAACGGCATCTACCCCCCCGTCGACGTGCTCCCGAGCCTGTCGCGGCTGATGAATCTGGGCATCGGGCCCGGGAAGACGCGGGAGGACCACCGCGGGGTGGCGGACCAGCTGTACGCCTGCTACGCCCAGGGGAGGGAACTCCGCCGGCTCGAGGCCATCGTGGGGGAGGAGGGGCTGCTGGAGTCCGACCGGCGCCTCCGCCGGTTCGCCGACGCCTTCGAGCGCGAGTTCGTCGGGCAGGGCGAGCAGGGGCGAACCCTCGAGGAGACCTTCGAAGCGGGGTGGAAGCTGCTCCGGACGCTTCCGAAGGGCCAGCTCACGCGGATCCGGGCGGAGCACGTCGTCCGGCATTACGGAGACGGGGCGGCGGGAAGGGCCGCGGAATGAACGGGGGATCGACAAATCCCAGCAGGATGAGCTACCTCCTCCTGAAGGCGCAGGACGAGGCCGCCCGCGGCGCCCTGGGGCTCCTCCGGAGCAGGCGGGAGGCCCTGGCCCGGGAGCTCTTCGCCATCGCGGACCAGGCGCTCGTCACCCGGGACGCGCTCGAGGGAACGATCCGGCGTGCGACGTGGGCCCTCGCCGTCTCCCTGGGCCTCGAAGGGCGCTCCGACGTGGAGTCGGCGGCGTTCGCGTCCCGGCGCGAGATTCCCGTTTCCTTCTCCGAGCAGAGCTTCTGGGGCGTCCGGTACCAGGAGGCGCGGTGGCACGGGATCGTCCGCTCCGCCGATTCGCGCGGCTACTTCTTCCCGGGCGTCCCGGGCTCGACCCACGCCGCGGCCCGGGAATTCGAGAAGGCGCTGGAGGCGGTGCTGCGGGTCGTCGCGGTGGAGACCCGTTTCCGGAAGATCGGCGCGGAGATCGCGAAGGCCACGCGCCGGATCAACGTGCTGAACGAGGTCATCCTCCCGGACCTTCGCGCACGGATGCGAGCCATCCTCCTTTCCCTCGAGGAGCGGGAGAGGGAGGACATCTTCCGGATGAAACGGTTCAAGGGGAGGAGAGGGGACCGGAAATGAACGCGGGGGGAGGGCCGTTCCCCCTCCCCCCGCGGAACGACCGGGGAAGCGGCCGGGCCTACACCAGGCCGTGCGCGGTCATCGCCCGGGCGACCTTGATGAACCCGGCGATGTTGGCGCCCACCACGAAATTCCCGGGCGACCCGAACTCCTCCGCCGCCTCGAAGCAGAGCTGGTAGACGTTCCGCATGATCTGGTGCAGCTTGGCGTCCGTTTCCTCGAACCCCCACGCCTCGCGCCCCGCGTTCTGCTGCATTTCGAGGGCCGAGGTGGCAACGCCGCCCGCGTTGGCCGCCTTGCCGGGGCCGAAGAGCACCCCCGCGGAGAGGAACACCTGCACCCCTTCCGGCGTGGTGGGCATGTTCGCCCCCTCGCCGACCGCGATGCAGCCGTTCTTCACCAGCTTCTTGGCGTCCTTCCCGGTGATCTCGTTCTGGGTGGCCGAGGGCATCGCCACGTCGCACGGCACGTCCCAGATGTTGCCGCCGTGGATGTACTTGGCGTGCTTGTGGTAGTCGCAGTAATCCTTGATCCGGCGGCGCTCCACTTCCTTGAGCTGCTTGATCGTCTCGAGGTTGAAGCCCTTCTCGTCGACCACCACGCCGTTGCTGTCGCTCATGGCGATGACCTTCCCGCCGAGCTGGTGGATCTTCTCCAGCGTGTAGATCGCCACGTTCCCCGACCCGGAGACGACGGCCTTCTTCCCCTTGAAGCTGTTCTTCTTCCCTTTCAGCATCTCCTCGACGAAGTAGGTGCAGCCGTACCCGGTCGCCTCGGTGCGCACCTGGCTGCCGCCGTAGACCAGCCCCTTCCCGGTGAGGACGCCCGCCTCGAACTTGTTCGTGAGCCGCTTGTACTGCCCGAAGAGGTACGCCCACCCCGATGTCGCCCGCGGGGACGTCGGTGTGCTCGCCGATGATCCGCCACAGCTCCGTCATGAAGCTCTGGCAGAACCGCATCACCTCGTTGTCGGACTTCCCCTTCGGGTCGAAGTCCGAGCCGCCCTTCGCGCCGCCGATCGGAAGTCCCGTCAGGGAGTTCTTGAAGATCTGCTCGAAGCCGAGGAACTTGATGATCCCGAGGTAGACCGAGGGGTGGAACCGCAATCCCCCCTTGTAGGGCCCCAGGGCGCTGTTGAACTGCACCCGGAAGCCGCGGTTGATCTGCACCTGGCCGCGGTCGTCCTGCCAGGGCACCCGGAAGATCGTCTGCCGTTCGGGCTCGCAGATCCGCTCGATGATTTTCGACTCGGCGAAGTCGGGGTACTTGACCAGCACGGGCCCGAGGCACTCCAGCACCTCCTTGACCGCCTGGTGGAACTCCGCCTCTCCCGGGTTCCGCTTCACCACGTCCTGGTAGATCGCTTCCACGCGTTCCAGCAGCGCCATCTTTCCCTCCTTGCGTCGTGACCGGATTTCGCGCCGGCGTTGCCGGCGCACAGTACAATGTAGCCGGGTGCGCGGGAGGGTCAACAAAAGAGTTGTGAATCGGGTATAATCGGGCGTCTATTCGATTTCAGGAGAAACCCCCGGTGGAAGACCGCTTCGACGCCCGCCTCCGGGCGATCCCCCCCGCCGCGCTCCACGCCCTTCTCCGCCGCCTCGCAGGGATCGAATCGTTCCGGGGATGGTGGGACGGGACGCAGAAGCCGCCCGACCAGGTACTGCGCCGGATCCGGGAGGACGTGACCGCTGCTTCCTCCGCCGCCTCCGCGCGGATCGCGGGGGGCGGCCCGGCCGCCGCGGAAGCGGGATACGCGGAGGCGTTGCGCACCGTCTTCGAGGGGCACGCGGCGATGGCGCCGGGCGAGAGGCAGGTCCTCGCGCTCCACGCGTCGGTCTTCCGGGGCGTCGCCTCCGCCCGGCACCCGGCGGGGCGGTACAAGACGGCGGCCGCCCCCGCCGGGATCGAACGCCGCTGGGTGACGGAGCCCGTCGCGCTCCGCCCGCCGGGCCCCTTGCTCGTCCCCGCCCAGATGCAGGCGCTGACCGCGTGGCTTGCCTCGCGCATCGGGGGGCCGGAGTTCCACCCCCTGCTCGTCGCCGCGGCGTACCTGCTCGAGTTCCTCGCGATCCGTCCGTTCGCGGAGGGAAACGGCCGGGTGAGCCGCCTGGTGACGAACCTCCTCCTCCTGCGGGAAGGGCACGCCTACATCCCGTACGGTTCGCTGGAGGGCGCGATCGCGGCACGGTGGGAGGAGTATTACCTCGCCCTGCGGAGGAGCCAGGCCAGCCGGAACCTGCCGCGGCCGGACATCTCGCCGTGGCTCCTCGCCTTCCTCGACGCCGTCGCGGCACAGCAGCGGGAGGTGCGGGATGCGCTCCGCCGCCTCCCCCACGAGAGGAGGCTGTCGGGGAACCAGCTGGCGGTGCTGGCGATCGCGGCGCGGGACGGGGAGGTGACGAACCGCCGGGCGGCCTCGGATCTTTCCCTGCCCCGCGAGACGGCGAAGCAGACCCTCGGCCGGCTGGTGGCGCTGGGGGCCCTGCGAAGGCTGGGGGCCGGCCGGGCGACGCGGTACCGCCTGCCATGAAGGAGGCAGTCAACGCCCCGTTCCCGGAGGCGCCAGGTAGCACACCACGCGCTGCCGGAAGGAGTTGGCGTTCAGGAACAGCAGACGGCCGTCCCGCGGGTCGGGCAGGTCGATCACGCGGACCACCCCGTCC
>JAGGAJ010000082.1 GCA_017889845.1 Deltaproteobacteria bacterium | reverse complement strand
GCCCTCGGCGCCCACCTGCGCAAGACCGACATCGCGGCGCGGTACGGCGGGGACGAGTTCGCCGTGATCCTCCCCGAAACCGACCTCCCCGCCGTGGCGACCATCGCCGGGCGCATCGCGGAGGGGATCTCGGGCGTCCGCCTGGACGCGGACCGCGAGAACGTCATCTCCTTCACCGCGAGCATCGGCTACGCCACATGCGCGCCCGATTCGGCGGAGCGCGGCCAGATCCTCGCCATCGCCGACCGCCTGATGTACGAGTCGAAACGTAGGGGCCAGGGCGGGGTGCTCGGGATGCGGATCTAGATATGGACCGGGGGGCAGTCGAGGGGTACCGCCTCTCCCTGTACGGGCGGATGATCATGGGAGTCGCCCATGAGGTGGACAACCACCTCAGCGTGATCCTGGGCTTCTCCGAGCTCATCCAGATCGCTGCAGGGAACGAGCAGAAGGTGCGGGACAGCGCGGGGAAGGTCCTTGCGGCGTGCGGGAAGACCGGCGAGATCATCGGGAACTACTCCCGCTACGCCCGACCGCATCGGCCGGCACGGGAGGCCTTCGCTCCCGGCGTGATGTTCCGGGAAATCCTTTCCTTCGCGCGGTACGATCTGGAGCGGAACAACGTGACGCTCTCCCACCCAACCCCGGTCCACGCGGGAGTCCTCCACTGCGACCGTTTCGATCTGGCCCTGGCCCTCCTTGCACTGCTGTTCAACGGGTCCGAGGCGATGGCCGCCGGGGGAGGCGTGCTCGGCCTTTCCGTGGAACACGTCGACGGGGGGTGGGAGTTCACCGTGTCCGACCGGGGCGCCGGAATCCCGGCGGGGCAGGAGGAGAAGGTATTCGAGGAGGGATTCACCACCCGCGGCGAGCCGTACCATGCCGGTATGGGGCTCCCCGTAGCACGGCATCTCGTCGGGGAGGCGGGGGGGACCCTCACGGTGCGAAACAGGTCCGGCGGCGGCTGCCTGGCCACGATAAAGGTCCCGGCCGGATTGCCGGGATAAAATCCGGGCGCCAGCCGTCCTCCATGCTTCGGGTCGTGCTGGTTCCCGCGTCCGCGGTGGACCCCCGATTCCCATCCCATGAATGCGCATGCTGCGCCAGGCGCTATCCCGTCCGCCGCCGGGTGATGCGCCTCTTCCACGGCGAAATCCTGGACGGCGACATCTGCCCGGACTGCGTGCTGACGGGCCCCGCCGGTGCGGCGGCGAAGATCCGGGCGCGGCTGACGGCGCTCCGGGAGGAGGGCGGGGAAGGCGGCGGGGAGAGGAAGCGTGCATCCCTGGTCCGCCGGATGGAGCGCCGCGCCCGCCTGCTGGACGGGACGCCGTCGTTCTCCCTGGGAGCCCGCCAGGCGGCGGTGCGGGAGACGCGGGAGAGGCGGTGAAACGGTGCCGAAGGGGGGATTTGCCCGCCTGAGCCTTGCCCCTCGGGCTGTTCGTTGCGGGGTACCCCAGGGAGCGCAATACATTCGGGAGTGGGGCCGCCCATCCATGGCTTCGGCTTTGGCGGCGGGGCTTGGGGCTGTCGGGCTCCCGTGCGTCGCCCTTTTCCTCCCTATCCGGTCGGCGCCCCAAGCCCGTTCAAATCCCCATGGACGGTATTGGGAAAAGACTGGTGCCGAAGGGGGGATTTGAACCCCCACGTGGTTGCCCACACCAGACCCTGAATCTGGCGCGTCTGCCAGTTCCGCCACTTCGGCACGCTTTCCGCGGAAGGATTGAGATTATAGCAAAACCGTCCGGCGCATCAAACCCCAAACCGGTGACCCACGGACGGCGCACGATGACGTCCCGGGCAGGCGCTCCCCAGTGGAAACCCGTGACTCCGCGGGTATGATGGGAGAATGCAGACAGGGGAAGGAGCACGCGGATGCGCGACCGGGAATACTGGGAGCGATGGCTACGGCAGCGGTCGGAAGCCCTGAAGGCGGGGCGGGCCACCATCAAGGAGTGGTATCGGGAAGCGGGGGTGGAGAAGGGGGAACGCCGCGCCTTCAAGGCCGCGTTGAAATCCGTTTTTCCGGAGGGGGTGCCAGGGAGGAGAGGGAAGAAGGCGCCGCGTCGCGGCAAGGGAAGGCGCCCCCCGGCGGGAGCCCCGCACGGGACTCCTGCCGGAGAGAGGGGAGACGGTGCCGGGCACGGACGCACCATCGAGGGGCGGCTGCGTTTCACCCGGGAGGGGCGTCCCCTCGTCATCCCCGACGACCCGGGTGGTTCCCCGGTGCGCGTCCCCGGGACCGCCCTCGCCGGTGCCTGGCCGAAAGACCGCGTGGTGGTGCGCCTCGAACGCAGGCGAGGCGGTGCTCCGGCGTACGGCAGGATCGAGCGGATCCTTTCGCGCGGCATCCGGGCGTTCGTCGGAAGGTATTCCCCGGGCGGCGAACGGCATTTCGTCCGTTTCCGCGACCGGGAATCGGACCTCCTCCTCGAAGTCGACCTCCCGGAAGGGCCTGCGCCGGAGCCGGGAGATCTGGTCCTCGCGGAGGTCGCGGAATACCCCTCTGCGCGGGGAGAGGGGCGCGCCCGCGTGGTGCGCCTCCTCGGGAAATCCCACACGATGGAAACCCTGTTCCTCGCGGTGACTTCCGCGATGGACCTTCCCGTGGCGTTCCCCGACCCGGTGGCGAAGGAGGCGCGTCGCGTCCCGCGGGCCGTCCACCTCTCCGAACGGGAAGAGGGCGTTTTCCACGGGGAAGAGCCGCTCCCGCGGGTGGACCAGCGCGACCTTCCGTACGTCACCATCGACGGCGAGGACGCCAGGGATTTCGACGACGCGGTATGTCTCGCAAAGGAAGGCGGGGGATACCGGCTCTACGTGGCCATCGCCGACGTCTCGCACTACGTGGCCCCCTGGTCCTCCCTCGATCGCGAGGCGTACATCCGGGGGACGTCCGTCTACTTTCCGGACCGGTGCATCCCGATGCTACCGCCGGAACTCTCCGAGGGGGTGTGCAGCCTAAAGGCCGGGGTGAACCGCCTCACCGTCACCGTGGAGATCCCGATCCGGCAGGGAGGGGAGGCGGGCCCGCCGAGGTTCTACCCGTCGGTGATCCGCAGCCGTGCCCGCCTGACGTACGACGAGGTGCACGATTTCCTCGCCGGCGGCGACCACGGTCCGCGCGGGCGGACAGGGTCGGACGGGAAGATCGCCCCGGATGTCGGCCGGATGCTTCGCCACATGGCGACGGCGGCGGGATGGCTCACCCTGGCAAGGTCGGCGCGCGGTGCGCTGGATTTCGATCTTCCGGAGCCCAGAATCGCCGTGGAGGGCGGGATGCCCGTGTCGGTCCGGGCGGCGCAGCGCTGGGAGTCCCACCGGCTTATCGAGGAGTTCATGCTCCTGGCGAACACGGCGGTGGCGGAGTACCTGTCGATGCGCGGGGACCCGTTCCTCTTCCGCATCCACGAGGAACCGGCGGAGGACAGGGTGGAGGAGTTCGAGACGGCGGCGGGTCGCCTCCTCCGGAGGTCCCGCCCCACGGACCGGCGGGACGTGACCTCCCGCCTGCAGGCGTGGGCTACGCTGGCCCGCGGGGGAAAGTACGAGCGTCCGGTTCACATGATGCTCCTGCGGAGCCTGATGCTCGCCCGCTACGGCCCCGAGACCCGTGGGCACTTCGGGCTGGCCCTCGCGCGCTACACCCACTTCACCTCGCCCATCCGGCGGTACCCGGACCTGGTCGTCCACCGGGTGCTGAAAGCCGCCCTCGGGGACCGTTCGCCCCACGCCTGGCTCGGGAACCTCGCCGAGAAAGGGGCGGAGATCGGAGCGCACCTGTCCGGCAGGGAGCGGCTGGCGATGGATGCGGAGCGCGCCCTCGAGCAGCGCGCCAAGGCCCTGTTCATGGCGTCCCGGACGGGGCAGACCTTCGACGGCGCGGTGTCCTCCCTCGTGTCCTCGGGATTCTTCGTCGAGCTGTCCGACTGGCTGGTGGAGGGGCTGGTCCACGTGTCGACCCTCCGGGACGACGAGTACGCCTTCTCCCCGGACCGGATGGAGTGGGTCGGGCTCTACCGGAAGCGCCGGATCGCCCTCGGGGATCGCGTCCGCGTGCGGGTCCGGCGGTCCGACCCCGACCGGGGAGAGGTGGACCTCCTACTGGTTGAAAAGCTCCCGGAAAGCCCATAGAATGAGGGGCAATCCGGGGGTGCCGATGCCGAAGAAGCTCCTTCTCGCCGAAGACAGCCTGACAATCCAGAAAGTGTTCGAACTCGCATTCGCCCAGTCGGACGTGGCGATCACGGCCGTCGACAACGGGGAGGATGCGGTGCGTCTCGCGGGGGAGATCGTGCCCGATCTCGTGGTGGCCGATGTGACCCTGCCGGGGAAGGACGGCTACGCGGTCGCGGCGGAGCTTCGCGCCGCGGAGAAGACCAGGGACATCCCGGTCCTGATCCTCTCCGGGAGCCTGATCCCCCTCGACGAGCAACGGTTCCGGACGAGCCGGGCCAGCGCCGTGCTCCTCAAGCCGTTCGACTCCCAGGAACTGATGGAGAAGGTCGAGGGGTTGCTGCGCAAGGATAAGGAAGTGGAGGGGCCCGCGGCCGCAGTGATGGTTGCCGCGGGGCAACCCCCGGCAGACGAGCACTGGGATTTCAGCGACGTCCTCGAAGAGGTGGAGGAGGAGGCGGGGAAAGGCGTAACGGCGGACGTTCCCGCGGCGCCCCTGAAGCGGGAGGAGATCCTGCCCGGGGCGCTCCTGCCGGGTGGCGGAGGGGCCGCCGGGGTCTCGCTCAACGAGTTCGACGTGTCCGTCGAGGAGATCGAGGGGGGGCAGGCGCGCGAGGAACCCGCGGCCCCGCCGCCGCAACCGGAAACCCATCTCGAGTGGACCATCGCGGGGGATGCCCCCCCCGCGGTGACCGATCTCGCACCCGCCCTCGAGCCGGAAGAGGAGATCGAGGACATCGAGGAGTTGGAAGAGGTGGAGTTCCCCCCGGAGGCGACCCAGCCGGCGGAATCCCCGGCCGCCCCGCAACCGACCGCGCACGTTACCCCCGCCGCCTCCCCTCCCGCGGAAGATGGGACGGTGCTTGGGGCGGCGTTCCAGGAGCAGTTCTCGGCCCGGGCCGAGGAGATCTTCCGCGCCGTGGCGACCGAGGCTGTCGAGAAGGTGATGTGGGAGATGATGGACCGTCTCGCCGCGGATTTTTCCGCGAAGGTCCGCGAGTCCGTGGAGGCCGTGGCGTGGGAGGTGATCCCCGCAACCGCGGAGGCGCTCATCCGCGAAGAGATCTCCCGGATCCGCCAGCAGGCCGGGAAGCTTTCCTCCTGAACCGCCGGGAAGGCACCAGGCGGCGGCTGGACCCAACGGGTCCACGAAACCGCCCGGATGGCCGCCGTGCGCCATTTCCACCGATGGAGCCATCGCAACGATGAAAGAGGACGGACCGGACAAGGACAAGGCGTACGACCCGAAGGCGGGGGAGGAGAAGTGGTACGCGGAGTGGGTGGCGCGCGGGGTTTTCCACGCCGACCCGTCCGCCCCCGGCGAGGCGTACTCCATCGTCATACCCCCCCCCAATGTAACCGGTTCCCTTCACATGGGGCACGCCCTCAACGTCACCCTCCAGGACGTCCTGATCCGGTACGCCCGGATGAATGGCCGCAACACCCTGTGGCTTCCCGGAACCGACCACGCGGGGATCGCGACGCAGAACGTCGTGGAGCGGGAGCTTTCGAAAGAGGGCGTCACGCGGCAGGAGATGGGCCGCGAAGCCTTCGTGGCCCGCGTCTGGAAGTGGAAGGAGCACAGCGGCGGAACGATCCTGCGGCAGCTGAAGCGCCTGGGGGCCGCGTGCGACTGGGACCGGGAGCGGTTCACGATGGACGAGGGGCTCTCCCGCGCCGTGCGCGAGGCGTTCGTCCGGCTCTACCGCAAGGGCCTGATCTACCGCGGCCGATACATCATCAACTGGTGCCCCCGGTGCCACACCGCCCTGTCCGACCTCGAGGTCTCCTACGAGGAGAGAAAGGGAGGGCTCTGGTACATCCGCTACCCGGAGCGGGACGGCGGGCAGGGGATCGTGGTGGCGACCACGCGGCCCGAGACCATGCTCGGCGATACCGCGGTGGCGGTGAACCCGAAGGACAAGCGGTACGAGGGGATGATCGGCACCACGCTCCGCCTGCCGCTGATGAACCGCCCCATCCCCGTCCTCGCCGACCCGATGGTGGACCTGGAGTTCGGTACCGGCGCCGTGAAGATCACGCCCGCCCACGACCCGAACGATTTCGAGGTGGCCCGGCGCCACGGGCTTCCCTCCGTGCGGGTGATCGACGAGTCCGGCCGGATGACCGCCGACGCGGGCCCGTTCGCGGGAATGGACCGCTTCGCCTGCAGGGAGGCGGTGGTGGCGAAGCTCCGGGAGGAGGGACTGCTCGTGCGGGAGGAGCCGTACCTCCACAACGTCGGCCACTGCTACCGCTGCGCCACGGTGGTGGAGCCGTCGGAGAGCATGCAGTGGTTCGTGAAGGCGAAACCGCTGGCGGAACCCGCCATCGCGGCGGTGCGGTCGGGCGAGACGCGGATCATCCCCGCGCAGTGGGAGAAGACGTACCACGAGTGGATGGAGAACATACGCGACTGGTGCATCTCCCGGCAGATCTGGTGGGGGCACCGGATCCCCGCCTTCCACTGCCTGCGGTGCGGGAATACGATGGTGGAGACGGAACCCCCCGCGAAGTGCGCCGGGTGCGGTTCCGGCGAGATCCGGCAGGAGGAGGACGTCCTCGACACCTGGTTCTCCTCCGCTCTCTGGCCCTTCTCCACGATGGGGTGGCCCGGGGCGACCGCGGATCTCGCGCGGTACTACCCCACCACCGCGCTGGTGACCGGCTTCGACATCCTCTTCTTCTGGGTCGCGCGGATGATGATGATGGGGATCGAGTGCACCGGCCGGGTCCCGTTCCGCGATGTCGTGATCCACGCCTTGGTGCGGGACGCACGCGGGGAAAAGATGAGCAAGACGCGCGGGAACGTCATCGACCCCCTCGATGTGATCGACCGGTTCGGCACGGACGCCTTCCGGTTCACCCTCGTGGCGCTGGCCGCCCAGGGGCGCGACATCCGGATGTCGGACGACCGGGTGGAGGGGTACCGCAACTTCATGAACAAGCTGTTCCAGGCGGGCCGCTTCGTCCGGATGCACGTGGACGGGGAGACGCCGCCGGAACTCCCCCCGGCCTTGCCGGTGGTGGACCGCTGGATCCTCTCCCGGCTCCAGCGGGTGGTCGACGAGGTCCGGCGGGGGGTGGAGGAGTACAGGTTCAACGAGGCGGGATCCGCCTTCTACCAGTTCGTGTGGCACGAGTTCTGCGACTGGTACCTGGAGATGATCAAGCCCACCCTGTCGCCGGAGGCGCTTACGGGGGACCGGATGCGGCAGCGGGCCGTGCTGCTCTGCGTCTACGAAACGATCCTCGCGCTGGGCCACCCCTTCGTCCCGTTCCTCACCGAGGAACTGTGGCACGCCCTCCCGGGCGAGCGGAGCCTCCTGTACGACCGGCCATTCCCCGTTGCGGACGCGGCGGCAACGGACGAGAACGTCGAGGAGGACATGGCGCACCTGATGGAGGTCATCCGGGCGGTCCGCAACATCCGGAGCGAGCTGAACGTCCCCCCGACGCGGAAGGTGGAGGTGCGGCTGAAGGGACAGCACGGCGAGCTCGCGTTCCTCCGGGACCACGAGGAGATCGTGCGCCGGCTCGCCCGCGCGGAGCGCGTGGCGTACGTGGACCCCGACTACATCCCGGTGCAGGACGCCACGGCGGTGGTCAACGATATCGAGGTGTGCCTCCCCCTCGCGGGGCTGATCGACTTCGACCAGGAGGCGAGGCGCCTGCGGAAGGAGATCGAGAAGGGGAAC
>JAGGAJ010000081.1 GCA_017889845.1 Deltaproteobacteria bacterium | reverse complement strand
AGGTTGATCCCCGCCGGGCCGTCCTCGCGGTTGCCGATCGCGTGCACGACGTTCTGGGTGAGGAAGTGGTGCGGGATGTGGACCTGGTGCTCCTCGGTGGTGAGGATCGTGGAGTACCGGAATCCCACGTTGACCACCTCGCCCGATATGTCCCTGTCCTTGAGCCAGAGCCACGTGCCGCTCCGGAAGTTCCGGTCCGCCTGGATGTGGAAGCCCGACACGACGTTGGCCAGCGACGTCTGCATCGCGAAGGCCAGAGCGGCGGTGAGCACGGTGGTCGTCGTGAGGATCGACGCCATGTTGATGTCGAAGATCACGCGCAGGGCCGTCGCGCCGGCGAACAGATAGACGGCCAGCATTGCCAGCTCCCGCAGGAAGGTCGGCACCTGCCCCTCCATCCGGTAGTGGAGGTAGAGGTCCGCCAGCAGGTAGGCGACGAGGTTCGCCCAGCAGAAGAGGACGAGGAGCCCCTGGATTTCCTGGAAGTAGGGGACGATCTCGTAGGGGAGCCTCACGTATCGGGCGAAACCCGTCAGCAGGATGCCGATCAACGCCGCCTTGACCGTCAGCCAGAGTTTCGAGGTCGGGAGTTCTCTTCCGGTCGCGGCGCGCGTGACCGCGATCGCCAGGAAAAAGAGGAGCGGGACGAGAAGAAGGGAGACCGCATTGGCGAGGACGGATCGATACATTGTGTTATTTTGCCATTTCCCTTCCTCCTCCGCACGAATTTTGGTAAGTTGATGTTTCGGATGCGAGTCTGGTTCCACGACGGTTTTACTGCAGAATAAATGCGTTTTATTTTTTCCTCGCCGTGTGCGCCGACCGTTGAACCGGGACCCATGACCCACCCCGGGAGGAACGGATGACCGTCAAGGCATCGTCGCCCGACCGCGCCCCTCCCAGGACCCCCGCCCTCCGCCTGGACTCCGGCTCCCGGGTCGCCGTCGTCGGCGGCGGCCCCGCCGGCACCTTCTTCACCTACTTCCTGTTCGAGATGGCCGGGCGGATGGGCGTGGAACTGTCCGTAGACATCTACGAGCCCCGGGATTTCACAAAGCCAGGACCCGCCGGATGCAACATGTGCGGCGGGATCATCTCCGAATCGCTGGTGCAGCTCCTCGCCACCGAGGGGATCAACCTCCCCCCCACCGTCGTCCAGCGGGGGATCGATTCATACGTCCTCCACATGGACGTCGGCACCGTCCGGATCGACCCGCCGCGGCGGGAGAAGCGGATCGCCGCGGTGCACCGGGGAGCCGGCCCCCGTGGGATGGTCGAGGCGAGGTGGCACAGCTTCGACGGCCACCTGCTCGGTCTTGCGCGGCAGCGGGGCGCCAGCGTCATCCCCGAGCGCGTCGAGGGGATCACCTTCGAAGGCGGTATGCCTTGCGTATCCTCGAAACGGGGCGTCTCCGGAGGGTATGACCTGCTGGTGGGCGCGGTGGGCGTCAACACCGGCGCCCTCAAACTCTTCGAGGAGCTGGGCGCGGGGTACAGGGCCCCGGGCACGACGAAGACCTGGATCTGCGAGTTCTTCCTTGGAGAGGAGACGATCAGGCTCTATCTGGGCAGCTCCATGCACGTCTTCCTCCCGAAGCTCCCGCCCCTGGAATTCGCGGCCATCATCCCGAAAGGCGACTACGTCACGGTGGTCCTGCTGGGGAATTCGATCAACAGGGCCCTGGTCGACCGGTTCCTCGCCCTGCCGGAAGTGCGCGAATGCTTCCCGCCGGACTGGGTGCCGCCGGACGACTTCTGCCGCTGCGCCCCTGCGATCAACGTGACCGGCGCGGTGAAGCCGTTCGGCAACCGCGTGGTGCTGATCGGGGACAGCGGGGTCAGCCGGCTCTACAAGGACGGGATCGGCGGCGCGTACCGGACCGCGAAAGCGGCCGCCAAGACGGCGGTCTTCGAGGGGCTGTCGGAGGACGATTTCCGGAAGCACTACCTCCCCACCTGCCGCGCCCTGGATAGGGACAACAGCATCGGCAAGGTGATCTTCGGCATCACCACCCTGATCCAGCGCGTGCGGGCGGGCCGGAAGGGGGTCCTGCGGATGACGGCGTCGGAGCAGGACAGGGGCGGACATTCGCAGCGGATGAGCGACGTGCTGTGGGACACCTTCACCGGGAGCGCGCCCTACGGGAACGTGTTCCTGCGTTCCCTGCACCCGATGTTCCTGGGCGGGTTCCTCTGGGAAACGGGAAAAGGGGCGTTCACGTCGGCCGAAACCCGTAAGGGAAAGGAGGACCAGGTGACGTACAGGGATCTTGGGGAACTCGGGAAGATCTACCAGTCCGGGGAGATCATCGTCCGCCAGGGGGAGGCGGGCGACTGCATGTACTTCGTCCAGTCCGGGAAGGTCGAGGTGATCAAGGAGAGCGAGGGAAGGGAGGTCAAGCTGGCCGAGCTCGGGCCGGGGGAATTCTTCGGCGAGATGGCCCTCTTCGAGAAGGACGTGCGCTCCGCGACGGTCCGGCCGCTGGGGGAGGTGCGCGTCCTCTCCGTGGACAAGAAGATGTTTTTACGAAAGATCCACGACGACCCGTCGCTGGCGTTCCGTGTCATGCAGAAGATGTCGCGCAGGATCCGCGAGCTCGACGACGAGCTGATCCGCGTCCGCTCGGTTACCGCGTAACCGGGCGCGTTTATCGCGGAGGGACCCTCCGGCACCATTCCGTGGACATCAGCGCCATCACCATGCTCCAGTGCGTCTTCCCCGCTGACGCAAATCGCGCCGAAGACCCGCCCGCCCGCGACGAACGGACCGATCCGACAGGGAAGGAGGATCGGCAAGGGTGACGACCGGCACCATCGGGGTGATCGCGGCCATCGCGGGGGCATCCGTCCTCGTCGCATGGCTATACAACCGGCTGGTCCGGCTGCGGAATCTGGTCCGCTCGTCCTGGTCGGACATCGACGTCATGCTCAGAAAACGGTACGACCTTGTTGGGAACCTCGTCGAAACCGTGAAAGGGTACGCCGCGCACGAGAAGACGACCCTTCAGGGGGTCACGGATGCGAGGGCCCGGGCGATGCGGGCAGCGGGGCCCGGGGCGAAGGGGAAGGAGGAGGACGCCCTCGGAGAGAGGGTCGCGTCCCTGCTGGCTGTGGCGGAGGGGTACCCGGACCTCAAGGCGAGCGACAGCTTTCTGACGCTGCAGAAGCAACTCGCGGAGCTCGAGAACGGCATCGAGTACGCCCGCCGGTACTACAACGCCGTCGTCCGGGATTACAACAGCGCGACGGAGACATTCCCGTCCACGCTGGTCGCCTCCCTCTTCCGTTTCACCCCCGGGGAGTTCTTCCGGCTCGAATCCCCGAAGGAGGGGGAGCGGACCGATGTCCGCCTGTCCTGACCCGGAAGCTTCTCGAAGGGCGGGACGACGCGGCACGCCCCTGGCGTCCATCCTCCTCCTTCTTTCCCTCCTTCTCCCCGCGGCGTCTCCCCTCCCGGTTCGCGCGGAAGATTTTTCCATCCGGTCATTCCACGCCGACATCGAGGTCCGGGACGACTCCTCGATCCGGGTGGACGAAACGGTCGACGTGGAATTCCACCGGCCGCGCCACGGCATCTTCCGTGATATCCCCTTCCGGTACGAGGATGACCTCGGGAAGGCAACCGTCATGCCCGTCCGGGTCGAATCGGTCACGGCCCCGTCCGGGGGAACCTGGAAATTCCAGGTCGAACGGAAGGGAGGGGTCATCCGGGTCCGGATCGGCGATCCCGACCGGTACGTCGACGGCCGGCAGGTTTACGTCATCCGCTACGCGGTGGAAAACGCGATCGTCCCGTTCCCGGAACACGACGAGCTCTTCTGGAACGTGACGGGGAACGACTGGCCGGTCCCGATCGGTTCGGCCTCCGCCTCGGTGACATTCGCCGCGGGAGCGCTTCCGGCGACGCCACGGACCCGCTGCTTCACCGGCAGCCGGGGGTCCCGCGAGGAGGCGTGCAGGACCGCTTCCGACCCGAACCGGACGACCTTTTCCGCCGAACGGGATTTTCGGGCCGGGGAAGGAATGACCGTCGTCCTGGGGTGGGACAAGGGGATCGTCCGCCCCCCATCCCGCTGGAGCCAGTTCCTGTTCCGGGTGAACTCCCGGGAGAACTGGCCGTTTCTCGCCATTCCCCTTACCCTCTCGTTCATGGCGGGCCTCTGGTACAGGAAGGGAAAGGATCCGTACACTGGAGATCCCCTCGTTGTCGCGTACGCTCCGCCGGAAGAGGGCGGGCGCACGATTCTCCCCGCGGAGGCCGGGACGCTCATCGACGAACGGCTCGACCCCGCGGACATCACCGCGTCGGTCGTCCACCTCGCGGTGAAAGGTCACGTCACGATCGAGGAAAAGAAGTCGCGGGCCTTTCTCTTCCCGAAGACCGACTACCTTCTCCGGAAGGGGACGAAACCGGAAGCGGAACTGCCCCCCTTCGAGCGGTTGCTGCTGGAGAGGCTCTTCCGGAACCGCGGTCCCGAAGTGCACGTCTCCGACCTGAAACTCGAGTTCTACACGAACCTCGAGGACCTGAGGAAAGCCGTGTTCGAGGGACTGGAGTGTACGGGATATTTCTCCGTCAATCCGGTGAGCGTGAAATCCCGGTACGTCCGGGCGGGATTCGTCTTCCTGGCCGCAGCGGGCCTCCTCGCGCTCCTCGGGGAGAGACTCTCCGGTAGCGCGTCCTTCCGGACGGCGATCGCCCTCTCCCTTTGCGGCGGGATCGTGATCCTCTTCGCTCCCCTGATGCCGGTCAAGACGAGGAAGGGGGTGAAGGCGCTGGGACGGGTCAAGGGGTTCGAGGAATTCCTCACCCGCGCGGAGAAGGACCGTCTCGAGCGGTTGAACGACCCGAACCTGTTCGAGAAGTACCTCCCCTACGCGATTGCACTGGGCGTATCCGACCGCTGGGCAAGGGCCTTCGATGATATCTACCAGGCCCCCCCGCGCTGGTATCTGCCGGGCAGCGGCGCGGAAACCTTCCGCCCCTCCGTCTTTCACCATTCCCTCGACTCCGCCCTCTCCACGATGTCCGGCGCGATGGTTGCCGCACCACGGAGCAGCGGCAGCGGCTTCTCGGGGAGCGGCGGTTCCGGGGGCGGCGGAGGCGGAGGGGGTGGGGGAAGCTGGTGAGAACCGTTTTTTTCTGTTTGTTACTCCATACGCTCTCCCGATCAAGGAGGAGTAAAAATCGGAAGGCAGGCCCGGTAAATTTCTATTGGAGATCTTCCGATACACTTTCGTATGGAAAACTACTCGTTCATCATCGCCATGGGGACCCTGCTCTTCCTTGCCGCCGTCCTGATCGTCGAATATGTGATCCGCAGGCGGGAGCTGAACAAGGACCTGGTGCAGAACCGCCAGAAACAGCAACAGCTTGCGGCGTATTCCGCGGAACTGAAAGACCTGAAAAGGGAGCTTGCCCGAAAGACCGAGGTCGCCGAAAAACTCCCCCAAATCACAAAGAAGTTAACGGAAAAACTTCCGCCGGATGCCTACCCTGCGGTTGCGGTCCGCGGCGTAAAGGAGTTCTTCCACGCGAAAAAAGTCGGATATTTCGCCCCAGCGGATGGAGCAATCGATTACACCCTCGTTGTCGGGGCAGGGTTCCCGCCCGATTGGTTGGGGAAAGTGAGGATCGATCCCGGCGACGGGATCCTGGGCCTGGCGCTCCAGAAGAAGATTGTCGTCTCCAGAACGGACCCGAACTCACTCGGCCGGAGGACTTCGCAACGCTCCCTGGAAACCTTGGGCGTGACCCCGGACTTTGCCGCGCCTGTGTTCGGAATCTCCGGCACCGCAGGGGCACTCGTTGTGGCGGGATGTCCCTTCCCCCTCGAGCAGGAGAAAACCTACATCTCCACGCTCGCGGATCTGTTATCCACCATGCTCCAGAACGCCGCCCTCCTCGATTCGAGCCGAAACTCAACGTGGGTGGATCATCTCACCGGCGTGGCGAACCGCCTCTACTTCATGCAGCGTTTCGAGAGCGAGATCCGGCGCACGGAGAACTACAAACAGGCGTTGGCGCTGTTCATGTTCGACATCGACGAGTTCAAAATGGTCAACGATACGCACGGTCACCACGCGGGGGACGTCGTCATCCGGAAGATGGCGGAGATCGTCAAGAAAAACACCCGCAGTTCCGACCTTCTCGCTCGATTCGGCGGCGATGAGTTCATCATGTTGATCACGTCGACGACCGAGGAGCAGGCGGCCTCGTTTGCGGAAAAAATCCGGGAGATGATCGCCTCGACCGACATGGCGATCCCGGGAGTGGAGGCTCCCCTCCGGATCACCATCAGCGGCGGCCTGGCGATGTTCCCAACCCACGGACAGTCCACAACGGAACTTTTCCGGGTGGCCGACGAGGCACTGTACGAATCGAAACGGAATGGAAGAAACCGGATCCTGGTTGCATCCTCGACAGGTCTCCATATCGGGATCAATCAGGACCAGGAAGCAGACCCGGGCGCCCGGAATCAGGAAAATGTCCCGGATGACTCCGGTCCTGGACTCGTTGAATTCGCCCTCGGGGAACCCGGCGGGAACCTGCGGGATTGAAATGGCCCCGAAAGGTTGACCGAGAAAATGAAAGAATCCGAAGCAACCGACTCCCGCGTCGGCATTATGTCCCCTGCCGGAAATCCGCTTTCAGGAAAAATCCATCGTGTGTTGCGCATAACCAGGAAGTTGTTCACCGATTCCACAACACGGAAAAACCTGATCTTAGTGATTTCGGGCTCGATTTATGCTTTTCTTGTCGCAGCGGATACCGGTTTGTTACGCGGGATTGAAGAGTGGGAGCGGAACAACGGCCTGTCATACTATCGCGTGGAAGAATTCGCGATCCTGATGATGGTCCTGGGGGTCGCCATCCCGATCATCCTGTATCGTCGATACGAGCAAATACGGAACGAATCCCTCGATGAAACGACGTCGAACAGGGACTTAAGCCCTGCAGAAATATGGGCTGGCTACCAATACGAGCAACTAGAAAAACTTTTCCACCAGGTGGAAGCCGCCAAGAAGGAATGGCAGTCGTCACTCGATTCCATAAAGGACATGGTTATCCTCTCCGATCAGGACGGCACGATCCATCGCTGCAATCGCGCGTTCAGAGATTTCATCGGGCTGCCGTACGACAAAATTCTGAGGGAGAACCTCGCATCGTTGCTGGCGAGGTTCGAGATCGATATAAAGGGCCTTGATCTGAAAACACTCAACGCGCGGTTCCACATTTCAGGGAAATGGTTCGGGGTAAGGTCCTACCCGTGTAAGGATTTCGAGACCGACGAAATCACCAGGGTGTTCATCATGATGCTGGATATTTCGGTAAAAAAGGTCCCCGAAGAAAAGGTCCAATTCTTGTGGGGACACAAGGTGTCCTCCCGGTTGGATGGCGGGAAAGAATCCCTTTCACGTGTTGATTCGCAACCAGATGTTGGGGATACCCCGACAAAACATCGCGATCCCGCAACCAGAACCACAAATTAGCCGGTTGGGGCGATCAACTGCATGGTGACCCTACCCCCTATTCACCCCGCAAAAGGCAGTTGTTTGCACGGGGTTAACAGTTACGAACTTCCGGCGAGGATTCAAAATCATTCGGGATCAGGCTCCCAGGCGTGCGTAAAACTTCCGGGAGGTCTTCAGGAGTTTCCGGTATTGCCGGACTGGCAGCATGCTGCGGAGCCGATTTCGCAGGGACCCGATATTTTTCACGACAACGGAACCCGCCTCGATTTTCACGACTCCCTGGGAGGCAAGATCGCGAAGGACATTTTCGATATCCCGCGAGTAACACACACTGCCGGTGATGGAAAACCATAGGCCGGCGAGCATCTTGTCGTGTGCCTTCATCTGGTAGAGAACAGTATGGATTT
>JAGGAJ010000080.1 GCA_017889845.1 Deltaproteobacteria bacterium | reverse complement strand
GGGGTACCGGAACTGGCAGGTCGTCGCCCCCTCCCAGCGGGACGACAAGGACGAGATCCGCCTGATCCTCGGCAACGACATCGCGATGAAGGCGTACCGGGCGAAGACGCTCCCCTTCCCCGACGGGTCGATCCTCGCGAAGCTCGCCTGGAAGCGGGCGAAGTCGGCGGAGTTCGACAACACCTTCGTCCCCGGAGAGCCCCAGCGGATCGAGTTCATGGTGAAGAACGCGAAGAAGTACGCCGCCACCGGGGGGTGGGGGTTCGGCCGGTTCGTCAACGGGAAGCCCGCGGACGAGAAGCAGCACGGCACCTGCTGGCCGTGCCACGAGGCCAACGTCAAGGGGCACGACTGGGTCTTCACGCGGTACGCTCCGTAGCGGGGAAGGGGACCGGGCCGGCCGTGGATTTCCACGTCACCCCGCTGCGCAGCGGCAGTTCCGGGAACCTGACCCTCCTGGAGCACGCGGGGACGACGCTGCTGGTGGACGCGGGATTGCCGTCCCAGCGCGGTCTCGCCGACGCCCTCTCGGAGGCGGGTTGCGGTTGGGATGACGTGGACGCGGTCCTGGTGTCCCACCTCCACAGCGACCACGTCAACGGGTCAGCGGTTGCGTGCTGCGCGCGGCACGAGGTTCCGATCCACCTGCACCGCAGGAACCTGGACGCGTTCGCCCGGAAGATCCTTTCGCGGTCGCCGGCGTCCGGGCCGGTGCGCACCTTCGGCGACGGGGAGGCGTTCTCCGTCGGGGGGATCGCGATCCTCCCGTTCCGGGTACCCCACGATGCCCGCGGGGTGACGTGCGGGTTCACCTTCACCCCCGTTCCCGGCGGCCGGGACGTACGCGTGTCGATGGCCACCGACCTGGGGCAGAACGAGAACGGCCTCTTCGAGCGGTTCCTCGACAGCGACCTGATCCTGATCGAGGCGAATTACGACGAGGAGATGCTCCACCGGAGCCGGCGGCACGACCGGGGGCGCGTGGGATCGGACACGGGGCACTTCTCGAACGCCCAGGCCGGGAAGTTCCTGGTGCGGGTCCTCCAGGAGAGCAGAAAGCATCCCCGGGCGATCATCCTGTGCCACCTGAGCGGGGACCACAACACGCCGGAACTCGCAAGGGCCACGGTGCGGGAGATCCTTGCCGACCACCGGTTCGACGGGATCCCGGTGCACGCGGCGCGGCGGGACGCGCCGCTTCGGAAATTCAGCCTGTGAGTGTCCAAGGCAGGAGGGTCCCCGTGCGAAAGGCCGTGAACTGTCTGATCGTCCTCGCCCTGCTCGGCGCGGTCCCCCCGGGGTGCGCCACGACGGAGTCGACCCTCGGCGGTCACCAGGGCGCCGCCATCGGCGTCGGCGCCGGGGCGGTGGGCGGCGCGGTCATCGGAGGCCTCGTGGGAGGGAGGAAAGGCGCCGTGGCGGGCGGGCTCCTGGGCGCCCTCGCGGGGGGGCTGATCGGAAACTATTACGACCAGAAGGAAAAGGGCCCCGCGGAGACCCGGCAGGCCCACTCCGACTACACCGCGGCGAAGGGGACGCGCATCCAGATCGAGAAGGTGACGGCCGGCCCGACGCCGGTCCGGCCCGGCGGCACCGTCGACATCGACGTCACGTACGCGGTCCTCACCCCGACCGACGACGTCCAGGTCCCCATCCGCGAGACCCGGGAGATCCTCTTCGGGGGCAGCAAGGTCGGAGAATCGACCGTCGACATCGAGCGCGAGGGCGGGACCTGGCGCTCCGTGGTCTCCGTCACGCTGCCGGCGGACGCGCGGCCGGGGAATTACCGCGTCCTCGCGTCCGTAGAGTTCCGCGGCGGGGGCAAGGACCTGAAAGAAACCGCGTTTCGCGTGCAGCCCTGAGATGCCATGAAAACCACCTTGTCCGGAAAAGATCTCGACCTGCTCCTGGGAGCGCGCCACTGGGACCCGTTCTCCGTCCTCGGTCCCCACGTCACGGGAAAGGGCGAAAGGCGCCTCGTCTCCGTCCGGGCGATCCAGCCCCGGGCGCGGGAAGCGTACGTCGTGCGGGACGCGGCGGGCGGCGAGCAGCGGGCGGCGATGACCCGGGTCCACCCCGACGGCGTCTTCGAGGCGCAGTTCCCGGGGGAACGGCAGATCTTCCCGTACCGCCTGGAGTTCGTGTCCCACGACGGGTACCGCTGGACCCAGCACGACCCGTATGCCTTCGGACTGGTCCTCTCCGACTTCGACATCCACCTCCTCGCGGAAGGAAGCCACCTCGACGAGCCCAGGAAGCTGGGAAGCCACGCCGTCGAAATCGGAGGGGTGCCGGGCACGACATTCGCCGTGTGGGCCCCCAACGCCGAGCGCGTCTCGGTGGTGTGCAATTTCAACCACTGGGACGGCCGCGTGCACCCGATGCGCAACCGGGGGGAGTCCGGGATCTGGGAGATCTTCCTCCCCGGCATCGGCGAGGAGGAGGTGTACAAGTACGAGATCCTGTCGCGCGCCACCGGCGAACTGTTCGCCAAGACGGATCCCTTCGCGTTCCGCTACGAGGCGCCACCGCGGACGGGGTCGATCGTCTGCACCATCGATGGGTACGATTGGGGCGACGCGGCGTGGATGGAGGAGCGGAAGGGCCGGAACGCCCTGGAGTCCCCGATGGCCGTCTACGAGGTCCACCTGGGCTCCTGGAAGCGGAAGGGCGGCGATGGGCGGGAGTATCTCTCCTACAACGATCTGGCGGACGACCTCGTCCCGTACGCGAAGGAGATGGGGTACACCCACATCGAGCTCCTCCCCATGGCGGAGCACCCGTTCGACGGCTCGTGGGGATACCAGGTGCTGGGGTACTTCGCCCCCACCTCGCGCTTCGGCCACCCGAAGGCGTTCATGGCCTTCGTGGACCGGTGCCACCGGGAGGGGATCGGCGTGATCCTCGACTGGGTCCCCGCCCACTTCCCCAAGGACGCCCACGGGCTTGCCCGCTTCGACGGGACGCACCTCTACGAACACTCGGACCCGCGGCTCGGAGAGCACCATGACTGGGGTACGCTGGTCTTCAACTACGGGCGCCGGGAGGTGGCGAACTTCCTCCTCTCCAACGCCCTCTTCTGGCTGGACCGGTACCACATCGACGGGCTGCGGGTAGACGCGGTGGCGTCCATGATCTACCTCGACTACTCCCGCAAACCCGGCGAGTGGATTCCGAACGCGTACGGCGGCAACGAGAACCTCGACGCGATCGCCTTCCTCAAGCGCGTGAACGAGCTGGTCCACGCCCGGTACCCCGGAGCGGTCACGGTGGCGGAGGAGTCGACCGCCTGGCCCGCCGTCTCCCGCCCGACGTGGCTCGGCGGGCTTGGATTCACCCTGAAGTGGAACATGGGGTGGATGCACGACATGCTCTCCTTCATCGAGAAGGATCCGATCCACCGGAAGTACCACTTCGGCACCCTCACCTTCTCCCTCCTGTACGCTTTCCACGAGAACTTCGTCCTCCCCTTCTCCCACGACGAGGTGGTCCACCTGAAGCGGTCGATGCTCGACAAGATGCCGGGCGACCTGTGGGCGAAGTTCGCCAACCTGCGGCTGCTGTACTCCTACATGTACGCCCACCCGGGGAAGAAGCTCCTCTTCATGGGCGGGGAGTTCGGCCAGTGGGATGAGTGGGACCACGACCGATCGCTGCAGTGGGACCTGCTGCAGTGGGACACGCACCAGGGCGTCCGGAATTTCGTCCGGGAGTTGAACCGCGTCTACCGCGAGACTCCCTCCCTTCACGAAGTGGACTTCCGGCCCGAGGGGTTCGAGTGGATCGACTTCCGGGACGTCGAAAACAGCGTCGTATCCTTCCTCCGCCGGGGGAAGGACCCGGGCGACGCCACCGTCTGCGTCTTCAACTTCACGCCCGTCGGGCGGGCGGGGTACCGGCTGGGCGTCCCGTTCCCCGGCCGCTACCGGGAGGCGCTGAACAGCGACGCCGCAGCGTTCGGCGGGAGCGGAACGGGAAATTTCGGCGCAGTGGAGGCGGAAAACCGGCCGTGGATGGGTCGCCCGTACTCCGTCTCCCTCACCCTCCCCCCCCTGGGCGCCCTCTTCCTGCGCCCGGAAAGGTAGATGCCCCCGGACGGCGCGATCGCCTCGACCTTCCGGGCGCTGCGCCACCGGAACTTCCGCCTCTGGTTCTTCGGCCAGCTCACCTCCCTGGTGGGCACCTGGATGCAGACCATCGCCCAGAACTGGCTGGTGTACCAGCTGACCGGCTCCGCGCGGGACCTGGGGCTCGTCAACTTCGTCGGCGCCATCCCCCTCGTGCCGCTCACCCTCTACGCCGGGGCGATCGCGGACCGGTTCGAGAAGCGCCGGGTGATCTTCTGGTGCCAGGCGTCGATGATGGCCCTCGCATTCCTCCTGGCGTTCCTCTGCTGGACCGGGGCGGTGCGCCTCTGGCACGTTCTTCTCCTGGCGTTCCTCCTGGGGGCGGCGCAGGCGCTGGACACCCCCGCGCGGCAGGCGTTCGTGGTGGAGCTGGTTGGCAAGGAGGACCTGTCCAACGCCATCGCGCTGAACTCCGGCATCTTCCACGGCGCGCGCGTCCTGGGCCCGGCGGCGGCGGGGGTCCTGGTGGCCACCTCCGGGGTGGCGGGCGCGTTCTTCGTCAACGGGGTGAGCTTCATTGCGGTCCTGCTCTGCCTGTTCCTGATGGACGTCGCCCTGATCCGGCGAACCGGCGACGGCCCGGATTCCGCCGGGGACCTCCTCGGCGGAGTGCGGTACCTGCGGGAGCACCGCGTCCCCGGAGCCATCGTGATCCTGATCTCTCTCTCCGCCCTGTTCGCCATGCCGTACCACGTCCTCGTCCCCATCTTCGCGAAGGAGATCCTCGGGCGGGGGGCGGAAGGGTACGGGGTGCTGATGTCAGCCGCGGGGGTCGGGGCGGTCCTCGGCTCGCTGTTCTCCGCCTCCCTCTACGTGGGGGCGCGAAAAGGGGGTGCGATCACCGCCGGAAGCCTCACCTTCCCCTTCCTGCTCCTCGCGTTCGCATTCTGCCGCAGCTACGCCGGGTCCATCCTGATCCTCGTAGCCGTCGGATTCGCCTTCGTATTGCAAAATGCGCCGGCGAACTCCCTCCTCCAGCAGCTGGTGCCGGACCACCTCCGGGGGCGGGTGATGGCCCTCTACGTCTCCCTGTTCCTCGGGCTGATGCGGATCGGGAGCCTCCTCCTCGGCGGGCTGGCGTCGATGACCTCCGCGCCCGTCGCGCTCGCGGCGCTCGCGGCGGCGGGGCTCCTCGTCGGGCTGTGGGTCCGCTTCCGGTACCCGGAGCTGCACCGGTCCGCATAAATACAGGGGGGCAGCCCTCTTCGGAGGGCTGCCCCCCTTTCGACGGATACGTCCCCTACTCGCTCGCCTTGTTGTTCCGCTGGGCCTGTTCCAGCTTTTTGATGTCTTCCGGCGAGAGCTGCGGCCGGTCCACATTGATCGTCAGCTTGTTGAGCTTAGCGGTCAGCGGGAACGGCGGCTTGTAATCGGCGTCGTTCACACCGGTCAGGGTGTCGGAGCCGATGTCGAAGCTCTCGTCCCATTGCAGAATCATAGGCAGGGTGTGCGGCATCGTTTCGGTGGCCACGACTTTGCCGTCCACCTTGAGCGTGCCCGTTCCGGGTCGGCCGAGACCGCTCATGTTGTTATACAGGAGCGTGCCGACGCCGAGGCCGTCGTATTTGAAGTCGAACTCGACGATGTGCTTGCCGGGGGTGAGCGCCTCCTGACCTTCCCACTTGATGCGCTTCAGGTCGACCAGGTTCCAGAGAAAGACCGGCTTGCCCTTGAGCAGGTAGAAGCCGTAGCCGGCAAACCGGCCGCCAGAGGTCAGGATCATGCCCTCGGCGCCGCCCTGCGGCACTTCGATGTCCGCGGTGATGGTGTAGGAGGCATTGAGCAACATCGGCGAATCACCCTGCGGCAGGCCCACCATCGGCCTGGTGTATACGAACTCGGTGCGGCCGGCGGTGATGTTCGGACGAGGGGCCACGATGCGCGCGGCCACGGAGGCGTCCATCGGGAAGACCTGATATTTCCTGGCTTCCGCGATGAACATCTCCTTCATCTCCTTCACCTTGTCAGGATGCTTGGCCGCGATGTCCTGGGACTGGCTGAAGTCTTTGTTCAGGTCGTAGAGTTCGAGCACCTGGTTGTTGAGCGGGTCGGGATTGGCGGCGCCGAAAGCCTCCCACGGCGCGCGATTCACCTTGGTGCTGAGCAGCCACCCTTCGTGGTACAGCGCCCACTGGCCAAACATCTCGAAGTACTGGGTCCTGTGCCGCGAGGGAGCCTTGGCATTTCCCTTGTCAAACGTGTAGGCAAGACTGGTACCCTCGATCGGCGCCTGCTGGATACCGTCCACCGTTTCGGGTGCCGGGATGCCGGTCGCTTCCAGGATGGTCGGCACGATGTCGATCACGTGGCTGAATTGCTCGCGCAGGCCGCCCTTGTCCTTGATGCGCGCCGGCCACGAGATCGCCATGTTCTGCCGGACGCCACCGAGCTTGGAGGCATTCTGCTTGAACCAGGTAAAGGGCGTATCAAAGGCCCATGACCACCCGGCCGACATATGGTTGTATGTCTGCTCGGTGCCCCAGACGTCATACCACTTCATCTGAACCTCGGTCGGCATCTTGTTGACGCCGTTGAAGAACGCGACCTCATTGGGCGTGCCAAGCGGACCTCCCTCGGCGCTGGTGCCGTTGTCGCCGTTGATGTAGATGATGAGCGTGTTCTCGAGCTTGCCCATGTCCTCAATGGCTCCAATGACGCGCCCGATCTCGTAGTCGCTGTAGGCGGCATAGGCGGCGAAGATTTCCACCTGCTTGATGTAGAGCTTCTTTTCTTCCGGGGTGAGATCATCCCAGTTCTTGAGGACATTAGTCGGCCAGAGCTCCAGCTGGGTGTCTTTGGGGATCACGCCCAGGCGCTTCTGGTTTTCGAAAATCTGTTCGCGCAGCGCGTTCCACCCCTTGTCAAAGAGGTGCATTTTGCTGATCTTTTCCACCCATTCCTTCGTCGGGTGATGCGGCGCGTGTGTGGCGCCAGGCGCGTATTTGATGAAAAAAGGCTTGGTGGGCATCGTCTGGTTGATGCGGTTCAGGTAATCGATGGCTTCGTCGGCCATTCCGGTGACCAGGTTCCATTCCGGCTTGCCGTGGAAAGGATAGATCTGGGTGGTGTTGCGAAAGAGATTCGGCTGCCACTGGTTCGCGTCCCCTCCCACGAATCCGTAGAAATATTCGAAGCCCATTCCAGTCGGCCATTGATTGAACGGACCGACTTGGCTGGCCGCGAAGGCAGGAGTATTGTGATTCTTGCCAAACCATGAGGTGGCGTAGCCGTTTTCGAGCAGAATCCTCCCGATGGTCGCCTTGTCCTCGGCGATGATGCTGTTGTAACCAGGAAATCCCGTGGACTGCTCGGTAATCACGCCAAAACCCACCGAGTGGTGGTTGCGGCCGGTGATCAGCGCAGCACGGGTCGGTGAGCAAAGCGCGGTAGAGTGGATGTTATTGTAGCGCAGGCCGTTCTGTGCGACCCGATCCATCGTGGGCGTCGGGATGACGCCGCCGAAGGTGCTCGGCACGCCGAACCCGGCATCGTCGGTGATGATCAGCAGCACGTTGGGCGCCTGCCTGGGCGGCACGATGCGCGGTGCCCACCACGGTTTCGATTGCAGGGCGTCGTCCTTGATCACGCCGCCGAATTTCGGATCGGGGGACGGGAGCTGTTTCCCGTCAATCGTTGTTGTGGCGCTCGGTGAGCCCGGCACGCCAGTGGTCTCCACCGCCATGGCCGTCCCGACACAAAGCATCGGGAACAGCAAGAGGAAGACGACTCCGGGATACCATTGCCTCGGAATGAGTTCGCCGCTCACCCTCATGGGATCCTTCCCCCTTGCCCTTAAGCCGTTGACAACAAACGCACCCGCCTTACCCATCGCTTATTTGCTCGGT